>JAFUBA010000204.1 GCA_017460395.1 Clostridia bacterium
ACCCTTACAGGCGATGAGATCGTGCGCACACGCGCATGACAGACTGTAAATGTTCAATATAGAAAGGAAGCAGAACATGAAGATTGGATTCTGTGCAAAGCTTGACATGATTTCCGAGGTCGCAGCGGCCGGATTTGACTACATTGAGCCCTCCGTGACCAGCGTGCAGCATCTGACGGACGAGGAGATCGGGGCGTACTGCCAAAAGATGGAGGAGGCACACATTTCCGCTCCCTCCTTCAATGTGCTCTTCCCAAAGGACATGGAGCTTCTTCAGGCTGATCCTCAGGAGATTTACTCCTACCTGGACGGGGCACTGGCGCGGGTCAGGAAACTCGGCGGGCGCGTGGTGGTGTTTGGCAGCGGAAAGAGCCGCATGCGCCCGGAGAGCATGCACTACGATGACGCCTTCCGGCGCCTGGCGGGGGTCACTCGTATGATCGGCGACATTGCTGGCAAGTACGGCATCACCATCGTGATCGAGCCCCTGAACCGGGGGGAAACCAACATGATCAACTCCGTGGCGGAGGGCGCCTGCCTGAGGGCTGCGGTGAACCACCCCTCGGTCCAGCTGCTGGCCGACTATTACCACATCGCCGTGGAGCACCAGCCCCCGGAGGACCTTGCAAGGCTTCAGGGGATCTGGCATGCGCATATCGCCACGGAGATCGGAAGAAAGGTGCCGGTGGAGCGGGACGAAGGATATGTGAGCATGCTTCGCGCCATGAAGGCGACGGGATATCAGGGGCTTTTGTCCGTGGAGGGCAAGAGCGATGACCTCTCCCAGGACGGACCCAGGTCCGTAGCGCTGCTCAGACAGCTCTGGGAGGAAGCATAAGGCACGCCCGCGGGCGGCAGAAACGGGGGACAACATGACGGTGAGAGCGAGAAAAACAGATGCCCTGCATCCGTCCTTTGGCAGGCGTCTTGCCCAAGATATGAAAAAGAACTGGAAACTGTATGTGATGTTCCTTCCGGTTCTGGCCTATTTTCTGATCTTCAAGTACGGTCCCATGGCGGGGCTTCTGATCTCCTTCCAGGACTTCAAGGCGGCCAAGGGCATCGCCGGCAGCAAGTGGGTGGGAATGAAGCACTTTGTCAATTTCTTCAATGATCCCTTCCTGCCGCGGCTTCTGAGGAACACCTTGACCATTGCCCTGTCCACGCTGGTGTTCTCCTTCCCCTCTGCGATCGTGCTGGCGCTTCTGATCAACGAGCTTCGCTCGAATGCGCTCAAGCGGTCCGTGCAGACCATTTCCTACATTCCGCACTTTATCTCCACCGTGGTGGTGTGCGGCATCATCCGGGACCTGACCGGGAGAACGGGCGGCGTCACGATCCTTTTATCTGCCATCTTCGGGATGCCGGTCACCAACATGCTCTATGAGCCCGGCTATTTTGTGCCCATCTACATCGTGTCCGACATCTGGTCCAACATCGGCTGGAACTCGATCGTGTACCTGTCGGCCCTCACGGCCATCGACCAGGAACTGTATGAGGCAGCAAAGGTGGACGGTGCCAACAAGTGGCACCAGATCATCCACATCACGATCCCCTGTCTCGTGCCGACGATCGTCATCATGTTCATTCTCAAGGTGGGCAAGATGTTCGATGTGGGCTATGAGAAGATCATGCTGCTCTATACGCCGCTGACCTATGAGACGGCGGACGTCATCAACACCTATGTCTACAGAAGAGGCTTTGCCGAGAACGTGAACTTCAGCTATTCCACGGCCGTGGGCTTCTTCAATTCTGTGGTCTGCTTCCTTCTGGTATATGTGACCAACAAGATCACCGCGAAAATGGGCGGCAACAGTCTGTGGTGAGGAGGGGACGAATGATGGATAGCAGAGAGAAAAAAGCGCAGCGCGCAAAGCACATTCAGATCCCCCTCGGCGAGCGGATCTTCTACTGGGTCGATGACCTTCTGATGATTTTCCTGTGTGTCCTGATCCTGATCCCGCTGGTGCATGTGGTGGCCGGCTCCTTCTCCGACGGCCTGTCCTACATGACGCACACGGGTCTGCTGCTCTGGCCATTGAAACCAACGCTGGATGCCTACCGCTCGGTGATTGCCAATCAGAATATCTGGTCCGGGTATGGCAACACCCTGTTTCTTGTGATCGTGGGCACGAGCCTCAACATGCTCTTTTCCCTGATTGCAGCCTACGTGCTCAGCCGCAAAAACTATATGCTCAAGCGCTTTTTTAACCTCATGATCGTCTTCAGCATGTACTTTTCCGGCGGCATGATCCCCTATTTCCTTGTGGTCAAGGAGGTCGGGCTCTACAAGTCCATCTGGGCCCTGATCGTGCCTGGGCTCATCAACGTATTCAATCTGGTGATTGTCAGGACGGCCATGCTGGGCGTGCCGGATTCCCTGGAGGAGAGTGCGCAGCTGGACGGGGCAGGACATCTGACGATCCTGTTTCGGATCATCGCGCCGCTGATTCTTCCCTCCGTGTCGGTCGTCGCCCTGTACTATGCGGTGGCCCACTGGAACAGCTGGTTCAATGCCATGCTGTTTATCAAGGACAGGAAAAAGTATCCTCTGCAGCTGGTGCTGCGGGAGATCCTGATTCTGTCTGACACTGATGAAGACTTCACCATGTCCGAGACCATTCAGTTTGCCACGATCGTGGTGGCGACGATCCCGATTCTGTGTGTCTATCCCTTCATCCAGCGCTACTTCGTCAAGGGCGTGATGGTGGGTGCCGTGAAAGGCTGAGGAGGTTCAAGATGCGGGTTCCCTATGAAGAAATGAAGCAGGAGTTCCTTCGGGTGCTGAACAAGTACGGCATCACAGGCGACAGGGCGGAGACGAGCGCCACGCTGTTTGTCAATGCCAGCCGGGACGGAATCTACACCCACGGGCTCAACCGCTTTCCAAAGTTCATCAAGTCCATCCAGGACGGGTCTGTGGACGTGAATGCCGAGGCCGAGGTGGATATGCGCCTCGGGATGCTGGAGCGGTGGGACGGGAAGCGCGGCTGCGGAAACCTGAATGCATACAGGTGCATGCAGCGGGCCATCGAGCTTGCCCACGAGCAGACCATCGGTGTGGTGGCGCTTCGAAACACGAACCACTGGATGCGCCCCGGCAACTATGGACTGATGGCCATCGAGGAAAACTGCATCGGGATTCTGTGGACCAACACCGTCCCCAACATGCCCCCCTGGGGCGGGCGGGACGCCAGGCTCGGCAACAATCCCGTGGTCTTTGCCGTGCCAACCGGCGATGAGGCGCCGGTCCTCCTGGATGTGGCCGTGAGCATGTTCTCCTACGGGAAGCTGGAGAGCTACGCCCGGCAGGGAAAACCCCTGCCCGTGGACGGCGGCTTCAATGAGCAGCAGGAGATCACCAAGGATGCGGGGGAGATCCTGAAGACGCACCAGGTGCTGCCCATCGGATACTGGAAGGGCAGCGGCATTTCCCTGATGCTGGACCTGATCGCCTCCGCGCTCTCGGGCGGCAGGACGTCAAAGCAGGTGGGGGATCTTCCCACCGAGACGGAGCTCAGCCAGGTCTTTATCGCCATCGACCTGAACCATCTGCCGGACGGGGAGGACTTTGCAAGAAGGGTGCGGGAGACGCTTTCGGACCTTCAGACATCTGCTCCCGTGGATCCTGAGCGGCCCGTCTATTATCCGGGAAAGAACATGATGCGCCTGAGGGCGGAAAACATGGAAAAGGGCATCCCGGTGGAGGAGAGCGTATGGGAAACTGTGAAAAATCTGTGACCAGATGGGTCCCGGGCGTGGTCTCCGCGACCTTCCGGAAAATGCCCCTGTCCGCAGATGAAATACTGGAAATCTGCAGAGAATGCGGGCTTCAGGCCATTGAATGGTCCGAAAATGCGCACGTGCAGGCGGGGGATGCAGAGGGGGCACGGGCTCTTGGCGAAAAGACCCGGGCGGCCGGTCTTCGCATCGCTGCCTACGGCAGCTACTATCGCCTGGGCGAGCAGGAGGACGTGGACGGAGTCTTTTCAAGGAGCCTTATTTCCGCAAAGGCGCTTGGCGCGGACGTCATCCGGGTCTGGGCCGGGACGAAGGCCTCAGAGGAGGTTTCAGAGGATGAGCGGAAACGCCTGACACTGGAGGCGCGAAGGATCGCGGAAAAGGCCCAGGCGGAGGGCATCCGCGTGGCCTTTGAATGGCATAAGAACACGCTGACGGACACGAATGCATCGGCGGAGCGGCTCATACGCGAAGCGGACCATCCGAACCTCTGCTGCCTCTGGCAGCCCACGGTGGCGCTCACCCCGCGGGAGCGGGTGGAGGGCATCCGCAGAATGCAGGGAAAGCTTGTGAACTTCCATGTCTACTCCTGGCCGGACGGGAAGCGGGGACCGCTGAACGCGGCGGAGTGGCAGTTCTATCTGGATGCGGGCGCGGGCCTTGGCGGCGAGCACTTTGCGCTTCTGGAGTTTGTACGGGACGACAGTCTGGAGCAGTTCAGGCAGGATGCGCAGGTGCTCGTGAAACTTTTGGATGAAAACCTGGGGGTATGAGGAATATGGCAGATCTGTACGTGAAATCGCTGGATATGATCAATCCCTTCGTGGTGGCCTCATCGCCGGCCACGCAGGGGGCGAAGAATGTCCTGAAGTCTTCCAAAATGCGCCCTGGGGCCATCACGATGCGCAATTTCGGTCACGGCAGCGGGGGCGGCGGCTTCTTTTATCCTGGCGCGCAGGCAGCAGTGAAGGGAGAGCCGTGCTTTCACTCCCATGCGGTGGGCCGGCAGGTGAAGGACTCCATCTCCACGCTGGAAGAGTACTGCGAGGAAGTGAAGCGGGCCCGGCAGGAGCTGGACTCCGATATCAAGCTGTGGGTGTCGGTCGGCCACTACAGTGACATCGTGAAGGGCGGCGACTGGGAGAAGGACTGGGTCAGGCAGGCAAAGGAACTGTCCCTGGCCGGCGCCGATGCCCTGGAGCTTCATTTCAATACGCCCGGCGTGGCGGTGGCCAAGGACAGGATCTTTGACTACTATGAGCTGGTGCGCCACTGCACGACGCTCATCCGAAATGCGGCAGGGCCCAGGGTGAAGGTCATGGTGAAGCTGGCGGTCGAAGGGTGCGACGTGCTGACATCCATGCGCATTGCTCAGAGCTGCGGCGCGGATGCCGTGGGTCCGACCGCCAGGTGGAAGGCCTTCTACATGGATCTTGACTGGCGCCGCACCCAGCCC
>JAFUBA010000024.1 GCA_017460395.1 Clostridia bacterium
AGCTGGTCATGTTTGCCCGCGCCCTTGTCCGTGAAACGTCCCTCATGGTCCTGGACGAGCCGGACAGTGCCCTGGACCTTCAGCACCAGCGAGTGCTCATGGAGATCCTCAGGGAAAGAGCAGAAATGGGCATCAGCACGATTTTGAGCAGTCATCATGTGAACAGCATGCTCTACCATGCAGACCGCCTGCTTCTTCTTGAAAGCGGTATTCTCAAAGCAGACATCCGTCTGAAGGATGTAGATGAGCAGACACTTCGGGACGCGCTCTCATCGATCTACGGGTCTGCGGTGCTGATTCCCTTCAGGGATCGCTATCAGATGGCGGAGGTGTAACGCATGAACATCGGGTGCATTGTGCTTGCCGCAGGAAAAGGGGAGCGGTTTGGCGGCCGTAAGCTCACGCGGGACCTTCTGGGAAAGCCGGTACTTGAAAGAACACTGGAAGCGGTGATGGCAGCACCCTTCTCCCGGCGCATCTGCGTGGTGCGAGAGGATGCCACAGAGGAAATCTGCCGACGAAATTCCATGCCCTCTGTCCGCTACGCCGGAGGACCGCTCAGCGAGAGCATACGCCTCGGCATGGAACAGATGCTGGAGATGGACGGATGCATGTTTGTGAATGCGGATCAGCCGCTTCTTTCTTCCATCTCATTGAAGCGCATGTGCGATGTGTTTTCTGAGTCTCCGGATGCCATACTCCGTCTTTCCTTTCAGGGAAGGCCCGGAAGTCCCGTTCTCTTCCCCAAAGCATCTTTCCCCGCCCTCCTGCGCCTTCAGGGCGAAACCGGCGGCAGGGAAGTCATTCGAAGCGGGGAGTACCCCATTGCCTTTCTGGAGGCAGAGAAGGCTTCGGAGCTTCTGGATGTCGATACAGAAGAGCTGTTCAGGAAGGCGGAGGAGATACTCAGACAGAGCATCTCAGCGCACTGACGGTTCGCCCCTTCACATCACCTGAGTCACGATTAGGAGGGATAGCCCCTGTACTCCATCAAAGAATATCATATGGCCGGAAGCCTGCAGGAAGCATATGAGCTTCTCCTGAAAAGCCGCCAGAGCCGTATCCTGGCAGGCGGCATGTGGCTTCGCCTTGGCTCGACGCCCATCTCCCATGCCATCGATCTGAGCCGTCTGGGGCTGGACACCATCCAAAAAACAGAAGACTGCCTGGAGATCGGCGCCATGGTCACCCTCAGGCAGCTGGAATGCGATGTCCTGACACGGGAGGCGTTTTCCGGCATTCTCCCCACATCTGTCCAGTCGATCGTGGGCACCCAGTTCCGCTCCACGGCGACCCTTGGCGGGAGCGTCTATGCTCGCTTTGGTTTTTCGGATCCAGTCTGTGCCCTCCTGTCCCTCAGGGCCCGTGTCGTGTTTTACAAGGCAGGGGAGATGGATCTAGAAACCTACCTGGCGTCTCCGCCTGTCCGGGATATCCTCACCTGTGTCCGCATCCCTCTTTCCTCTCAGGCGGCATCCTATCAGAGTCTCAGGCACACCCGCACAGACTTCCCGGTTTTGAATCTGAGCCTCAGTCGGGATGAACAGGGGTTACACACTCTCTCCGTCGGTGCGCGTCCCATGAAGGCCATGCGCTGCAGGGAAGCGGAAAGCTGCCTTGACTGCGGCGACACGGAAGGTGCCCTTCAGGCAGTCCGGCAGCTTCCCTATGGAACCAATATGCGCGCAGGTGCCGAATACCGGCAGGAGATAGCGTCTGTTCTCCTTGAACGAGCGCTGGAGGAGATGAAAGCATGACACTGACATTCACACTCAATGGACGAAAAATGTCGCAGGAAATCTCCCCAGATGAGAGCCTTCTCTCCGTGCTCAGGCGCTGCGGATGCTATAGCGTCAGGTCCGGCTGTGATACCTCAAACTGCGGGATCTGCACCGTCTGGGTGGACGGTCATGCCATCCTGTCCTGCTCGTATCCGGCACCAAGAGCCGAAGGCAGGTCTGTCACCACCATGGAGGGCGTCCGGGATGAGGCGCAGGACCTGATGACCTTCCTCGCAGAGGAGGGCGCCGACCAGTGCGGTTTCTGCAGCCCTGGCTTCATCATGAGTGTGCTGGCTATGCTCCGGGAGCTGAAGGATCCCACTGTGGATGAAATGGAGCAGTATCTGTCCGGAAACCTCTGCCGCTGCACAGGCTATAACTCCCAGCACCGGGCCATCGTGAAACTCCTTGAGAAAAGGCGGGATGAACACCATGTCTGAAAACCGTTTCCGCGCCGTGAACCGTGCCGTCCCGAAAACCGATGCCTTTTCCATCATGGGCGGTGCCCCAGTGTATACCGGGGATATGGTGCCGCGGGACGCGCTCACCGTCCTACTGCTTCGATCGCCCCATGCCTTTGCCCGGGTCAAAAAAGTTCATAAAGATAAAGCCATGCTGGTCAGCGGTGTTGTGTGCGTGCTGGACCACACGGATGTGCCATCGCACAGATACTCCAATGCCGGCGCAAGCTATCCCGGCAACAATCCCTTTGACCGAAGGATCCTGGACGAATACGCCCGGTATGTGGGCGATCCCGTAGCCCTGGTCGCAGCCGAGACAGAGGAAGCGGCCAGAAAAGCCCTGAAGCTGATCAGGGTAGAGTACGAAGTTCTGCAGCCGGTCCTTGACTATGAGACGGCGGACACGGATCCTTCCGTTGTTCATCCGGAGGATAACTTCGTTTTCCAGTGCGATATCGGCGGAGATCTTGAGCACAATGTGCTTTCCACAATCCAGTCGGATGGGGGAGACTTTGATGCGGCCTACGCCGCCTGCCCCATTCAGCTCGATGAAACCTATCATACCATGGCCAATCAGCAGGCCATGATGGAGACCTTCCGCACCTACAGCTACCTGGATCAGGCAGGGCGCCTGACCCTGGTCAGCAGCACCCAGATCACCTTCCACGCCCGCCGCCTGGTCAGTCAGGCCCTCGGGATTCCCCAGGCGAAGGTGAGGGTCATCAAGCCCAGGGTGGGCGGCGGTTTCGGTGCGAAGCAGTCCATGGGCACGGAGCTGTTCGCCGCCGTCGTCACCCATCTGACCGGCCGGCCCGCCTACTGCTGCTTTACCAGGCAGGAAACCTGTCAGTGCACCAATACCCGCCACGCCTTCCGCATCCGGGTCCGCATGGGTGCTGACCTGGACGGCACGGTACGGGCTCTGTGGGTGGACAGCCTGGAGAATGCAGGCGCCTATGGCGAGCATGCAGCCAATGTCATCGGTCTGTCCGCCCACAAGACGATCCCGCTGTGTGCAAAGGCGGAGGACTGGCGTTTTACCGGAAAAGTGGTATACACCAACACCACGCCGGGCGGAGCCTATCGCGGATTCGGCGCGACCCAGGGATGCTTTGCCGTGGAAAGCACGCTCAATAAGCTGGCAGTAAAGCTCCATCTGGATCCCACGCTGATAAGGCTCAAAAACATTCCGGAAGTCGGAAAGCCCATGAGCGCCTACTACGGGGAGGTCCTGCAGAGCTGCAGCCTGGACAGGTGCATTGCCACAGGCAAAAAGATGATCTCCTGGGATGAAAAGTACGCGCCTGCCCCCTTCTCAAAACCCTCTGGACCTCACAGATACCGCGGGGTCGGCATGGCCGTCTCCATGCAGGGATCCGGCATCACTGCGACCGACAACTGCTCTGTGACGCTTCGCCTCGATGACGGAGGCTTCTATACCCTTCTGATCGGTGCCTCCGATATCGGTACGGGCTGTGACACCATTCTCGCCCAGATGGCCGCGGAGATCCTTCAGTGCGACACAGAGAAGATCACAGTCTCGGGCGTGGATACCTCCTACTCTCCCTATGACAAGGGCTCCTATGCCAGTTCGACCACCTATATCACGGGAAATGCCACCACAAAGGCGGCAAAAGAGCTGCTCGGCAAGATGTATGACGCCGCAGCCGAAACACTGAAGGTGCCGCGGGAAGAACTGTTTTTTGACGGGGAGAGCTTTTCCGGCAGGGGTGCCCGTCTCACCGTGTTTGAGCTTGGACGCGACAGTGTGAACCGTTTCCAGACCTGGCTCAGTGCCACCGCCTCCTTCTCCAGCCCCACCTCACCTCCGCCTTTCGTGGCCGGGTTCGCAGAAGTGGAGGTGGACACACAGACAGGAGAGGTCAAGCTTCTCGACCTTGTGGGCGTCGTGGACTGCGGTACCGTGATCAACAAGGCACTTGCCCATGTCCAGGCAGAGGGCGGCTTTGCCCAGGGCGCCGGAATGGCACTGTACGAGCAGGTCCATCTGACGGAGGAAGGGAAACTTTCCACCAACAGCTTCATGCAGTATAAGCTGCCCTCCCGCCTGGATCTCCCGCCCATCCGGATCGCCTTTGAAGAAAGCTACGAGCCCACCGGCCCCTTCGGCGCCAAGAGCATCGGTGAGGTGGTCATCAATACGCCCTCACCGGCCATCATGGCGGCCATTCAGAATGCCGTGGGTGTCACCATTCAGACGCTGCCGGCCACAGCGGAGAAAGTGTTCATGGCACTCAGGGCTGCAGAAGGCCAAAAAGAAATACGGTGAAAAAACACGAACATTGTGTTCTTTGGCAGAATTATTATCCGTAAATCCATTTACAACCAGCCTTTTGTACGATAAGATTGTTCGTGTCGGCGGATACCGCTGAACAAAACGCATGAATGGAGAAATCAAACATGAAAAAGGTTACCGCACTGCTTCTGTCTCTGATGATGCTGATGATGACCTGTGCAGCCTTCGCAGAATCTGTGGCTGTTGTTTATCCCTCCAGCGTGGACGACAAGGGCTGGTGCCAGGCGATGGACAGCGGTATCAGGACCGCCATCGACAACGGACTGGAGATCGATTATACCCCGGTTGAGAATGTGGACACTGCCAACGCTGCCAATATTCTCCAGCAGCTGGCCGGTGAGTATGATCTCGTGATCATCCATGGAGCTCAGTTTTCCGCCGCACTCAGCGAAGTGGCAGAAGAGTATCCGGAGCAGGTGTTTGCCGTTGGCACCAGCGATGCCATCTTCGGCGACAATGTGTTCTCCTACATGCCCCAGTCTGAGGAGCCCGGTTATGTGAACGGCATCATCGCAGGCCTCATCACCAAGGTCAACAAGGTCGGTATTGTCGGTTCCACCGACGGCGGCGACTCCGCCCGTTATGTCCGTGGTTTCGTGATGGGCCTCAAGGCTTCCAATCCCGATTGCGAATACATGCTCAGCTGGACCAACAGCTTCGGCGATACCGCCGGTGCAGGTGACATTGCCCAGACCCAGATCAAGGCCGGCTGTGATGTCCTGGTTGGACCCGCACAGCAGGCGATCGGTGCCATCCGTGCCGTGGCCGCCTCTGAGAATGTGACCTTTGTGGGCCAGACCATTTCCCAGCTCGAAGATTTCCCGGAGGTTGTGGTCGCTGCTGCCGACTATGCCTACGGCGCCGTGGTATCCGCCATTCTGGAGCAGGTTGCTGGCGGTGTCACCGGCGGCATCTGCATTCCCATGAACTATAACAACGGCGGTTTTGTCTATGCCTTCTCTGAAAACGCCGATCTCCTTCCCGCGGACGTTCAGGCTGCTGCCCAGGAAGCGCTCAGCGCTCTGGAAGCTACCCCCGACACGCTCGCAGGTTATGTTGACGTTGAACTGAACTGAATGAATTCCTGGCTGTATTGTCCTCCGGTTCGCCGGAGGGCAGTCAGCCTTTTTTCTGCACATCCGTAATTCATCCGTAATTCATCCGTAATCCATCCGTATTCTTTGATAAGGAGAATATCATGACTGCACATGCCGAAACCATCAGGAGCCTTCGTGTAGAGCACATCACCAAGCGGTTTCCCGGGGTCATCGCCTGCAGTGATATTTCCCTGTCTGTGGGTCAGGGAGAGATTCTCGCACTGGTTGGGGAGAATGGGGCAGGGAAGACCACGCTGATGAATATCCTGATGGGTCTCTACACCCCCGATGAGGGGAAGATCTATCTCAATGATGAGCCTGTCAGCTTCCGGTCTCCCGCTGATGCCCTTGCATGCGGTATCGGCATGGTGCATCAGCAGTACATGCTGGTCCCGGACCTGACCGTGCTTGAAAATGTCGCCCTGGGCATGCAGAACGCACTGTCCATGGAGGAAGGGAAGGGCAGAGGCCGGAATCGCATGAAGACAGATGTCCGGGCTGTCCGCACGAAAATTGAGGAGATTTCTTCCCTCTATGGTCTGAAGGTGGATCCGGATGCGTACATCTGGCAGATCTCCGTCGGCGAGCAGCAGAGGGTCGAGCTGATCAAGACCCTGTGCATGGGTGCCCGCTTCCTGATCCTGGATGAGCCCACCAGCGCGCTGACGCCTCAGGAGACGGATGACCTGATCCAGCTGCTTCGCCGCATGTCCAGCAAGCTGTCCATCATCTTTATCAGCCACAAGCTGTCCGAGGTGAAGGCGCTGTGCGACACGATGGTCATTCTCAGAGGCGGACAGCTGGTCTATTCCGGAAAAACGGCAGATCACTCCGCGGCAGACATTGCTGAGCTGATGACCGGTCATACCGTGAATCTCTCCATGAACCGCCCCGCCCTGAATGTCGGGCAGGACATGCTGGTCGTAAAAGATCTGTGCGTGCGCGGCGACCGGGGCCATCTTGCACTCGATCATCTGAACCTGAGCATCAGGGCAGGGGAGATTGTCGGCCTTGCCGGCGTCTCCGGCAACGGGCAGCGTGAGCTGGCGGAAGCACTCACGGGGCTTCGTGGCATCGTGAGCGGCTCCATGGTCCTGGATGGCCAGGAGCTCCAGGGAAAATCTCCCCTCGATATCATTTCCTGCGGCATGGGCTATATTCCGGAAGAGCGGAACATTGAGGGCATTGTGCCCTCCATGAGCATCCGTGAAAACCTGGTGCTCAAGGATATCGGCACGCCGGCCTTCTCAAGGCGCGGTCTTCTGAAAAACAAGACCATCGATCATAATGCCAAATCCCTCTGCGAGACCTTCGATGTCCGCTGTCCCGGCACCGAGACCGCCGCAGGCTCCCTCTCGGGCGGCAATATTCAGAAGGTCATTCTGGCCCGCGAGATTGCGCGCTCTCCGAAATTCCTGATCGCCGTCTATCCCATCCGCGGCCTCGATATGGGTGCTGCAGAGTTTATCCACAGACAGCTTCTGGACCTGCGCGACAGCGGCGTAGGGATCCTCCTGATTTCCGAGGAAATGGAGGAGGTCATGGATCTGTCCGACCGGATTGCCGTCATTTTCAAGGGAAAGATCCAGAAGGTTCTGGAAAAATCCGAAGCCAATCAGAGAAAGCTTGGCATTCTCATGGCCGGAGTGGAGGAATTTGATGAAGCGGTTTAAGCTCTGGTATCGTTGCGGCGTCGTTCTTCTGTCGGTGCTTGTCGCCCTGGCCATCGCCGCAGTGATTCTGACGGTGCTTGGGGCGAATGTGCTGGATACGTTCCGTGTGATCTTTGTCTATCCCTTTTCCAGTATCAAGAACATCTCGGGTGTCATCAACATCATGATTCCCCTGAGTCTTGTGGGCATCGGCATCTGCATTGCCTATCGCAGCGGCATTGTGAATATCGGTGGGGAAGGCCAGATGATCATGGGCCTGACCCTGGCACTGGTGGTCGCACTCAACGTGGGTGAGATGCCGCGCGCGCTCGCCATCCCGCTGGTGCTTCTCTCCGGCATGATCGGCGGCGGCGTCTGGGGTGCCATTCCTGGCATTCTGAAAACACGCTTCCAGGTCAGTGAGCTGCTCTCCACGGTCATGCTCAACTACATTGCCTCTCAGTTCTACTCCTACTGTCTGCGCGTGCCCATGCTGGACCCCTCTGTGGCCGGCGGCTCCGGCGATCCGCAGACGGTGCGTCTTTCAGAATCTCTCTGGCTCAGCCGGATGAATCAGCTGTTTCCCTCCCTTGACAAGAACATGCGCTTTCACAGCGGCATTCTCATCGCCATCGTGCTGGCTCTGATCGTCTTCCTGTTTATGTGGAAGACTCCCGCAGGCTTTAAGATGCGCGCCGCCGGTGCCTCCGAGCGCGCTGCACGCTATGGCGGCATCAATGTGAAGAACTATGTGGTGCTGGCGATCCTCCTCTCCGGCGCCTGCTGCGGTCTTGCCGGCACCGTGGAGGTGCTCGGCGTCCATCACCGGGGTCTCGGCAACGTTTCCGGCGGATATGGCTTTTCCGGCATTGTGGTCGCGCTCTTCGGCGGTCTTCATCCGCTGGGCGTTCTTCCGGCTGCCTTTTTCTTTGCCGTCATATCCTATGGCTGCAACTCCCTTCAGATCAATAAGATCCCGCTTCCCGGAAACACCATCGATGTGCTGATGGGTCTGGTGATCCTGGTCATTGTCAGTGCCCAGATGATTATCTCCAACAAATACATCATGTACCGGGCCGAGCGATGGGTGAGAGCTCACCTTCTGCGTGCAGGAAAGGAGCGTGCCTGAATGCTGGATTTCATCGTTCTGTTCCTGACAGTCGGTATCCCGCTCTCCAGTGCCCTGCTTCTGGCCTCCCTGGGTGAGAGCGTCAATCAGCGAAGCGGCATCTTTAACCTTGGGTGTGAGGGCGTCATGAGCATGGGCGCCTTTGTCGGGATGATGATTCCCTATGCCGTGGGCGGATCAGGAAAGGTCGCATGGTATGTGAACCTTTCCGGGCTTGTGGCAGCCGCACTGGCCGGTGCGCTGCTCGGTCTTCTCTTTGGTGTGGTGGTGATCCGCTTCGGCGCGCCCCAGGGCATTGCAGGCATCGGCCTGCAGCTGTTTGGCACAGGGCTTGCCGGATCGCTCTACCGCCACTTTATCGGCGGCGCCGAGGGCGTGGCAGGCATCAATGCCATCCGTATTCCGCTGCTGAGCAAGATCCCGATTCTGGGAGACATGCTCTTTTCCTGCAATCCCATGGTGTACTTTTCCTTTATCATGGTCCCTGTGATCTCACTGATCATGAAAAAGACACCCTGGGGACTTCGTGTCCGTGCCTGCGGCACCATGCCGCGCGCTGCGGATTCCATGGGCATCAAGGTCCAGAGAACACGGTATGAAGCCCTGGCCTTCGGAAGTGCCATGGCAGGACTTGCAGGCGCCTACATGTCCCTCTGCTACGCCAAGCTCTTCACGGATACCCTGATCGGCGGACGCGGCTTCATTGCCGTGGCTCTGGTCTATTTTGGCCAGTGGTCTCCTGTGGGTATTATGGGCGGCGCGCTGCTCTTCTCTCTGGCCCAGGCCCTTCAGCTGGCCGTTCAGGCGTACGGATTTGCCACCTTCCCATATGAATTCCTGGTCATGACCCCGTATGTGCTGGTGATCGTGGTGCTGATCTTTGCCAGCAAGCGGAAACATGTGGGCCCGGCATCCCTTGGAAAACCCTTCAACCGGGAGATGCGGGTGTGATTTTGCCCCCAGGACCAGAAAAAATCCTGAAAATTCAAAAAATCCCCCTGCGTCAGGTATTGCTTGTGACGCTGCGTCACGGCGTATACTCGTGGACGTAAGGAGGCGAGCGCTATGTCAAAATACACGACAGGGGAGCTTGCAAAGCTTTGCGGTGTGACAGTCCGGACCGTTCAGTACTACGATACCCGAGGTATCCTGGTTCCAAGTGCACTGACCGAAGGCGGGAGGCGGCTCTATTCTGAGGAGGATGTGCAGCGGCTGAAGACCATCTGTTTCCTGCGTGAACTGGAGCTTCCCATCGATGCCATTTCGCAGATTCTGAAGGAAGAGCATCCTGAAAAGGTCATCTCACTCCTGGTTGCCCAGCAGGAGAAGGCATTGACAGATGAAATCTCCTCAAAACAGGAGAAACTGGAGAAGCTTCGGGAACTGAAACGCGGGCTCCACGGCAAAGCAGCATTTTCCCTTGAATCCATCAATGACATAGCCGTCATCATGAAAGAGAAGAAGAAGCTGCGAAACATGCGTCTTCAGATGGTCCTGACCGGAATCCCGGTCACTGCGCTTCAGTGGTTCGCCATCGTCCTGTGGATCGTGAAAGGCATCTGGTGGCCGTTCGTGATCTGGGTCCTTGTGGCCGTGACATGGGGAATCCTGGAAACCCGCTACTATTTCAGCCACGTGCATTACCTCTGTCCTGAATGCCACCAGGTCTTCAAGACGAATGCCAGGGAAGCGCTCTGGGCAAGGCATACACCTTCGGCCAGAAGACTGACATGCACAGCCTGCGGGCACAAAGGCTACTGTGTGGAGGTCTGGCATGACGGTGATGTGCAGGAATCCACAGATTCCCGTCATCAGTCCTGATCAGCAACCGGACCCGGAAATGCTGTGCAGAGCAGGGAATGACTGCGTATCAATGCTCTGTCTGCTCCAGTTTTTTCCGGGTCCTGTGTATTCATTTCTGTAGACAGTCTTCATTCTGCACGTCCAAGTTTTCATCTTCCATATGATGATCTCATTGCTGGCAAATCTGATAACATCTCTGCAGAAGAAACATCTGAGCTAACTGATTACCGCAGAAACATGAGTCGCTGATGGACGTATCTTACCATGAATATCGCTGCAAAGCCTCAAAGGAACCTTCAGACCGGGCAGATTGACGTCCTCCGTGGCAAATTATGTCATCTCTGCCTAAAATCTGTATTTTGAGCAGAGATATAGATGGTAAGGTCTCTCGCTCCCCCAATTGCTCAAGCGGCATTTGAGAAAGTTGGAAGCAAAATCTTACACCTCTGCAAAAGAATTGTTCGACGAGCTGGATGCTGAATTACTGCAGATATGAAAACAAATCCACGGGCCTGTATGCACTTGCAGGCCCGCGTTGTTTCTATACATGACCATGAATCAGATGAATCAGCTTCAATCTTCATCTTCAAGATTGACGCCTGACTCTGCCAGTCGATCGATCAGCCTCTTGTAATCCTTTTCCATATTCTTGTCCTGATAGATTTCCTCA
>JAFUBA010000205.1 GCA_017460395.1 Clostridia bacterium
GAAGGTGACGGAGATGAAGAAGTACATCTTCATCATCGATGAGATCAACCGCGGCGAGATCTCGAAAATCTTCGGGGAACTGTTCTTTTCCGTTGATCCGGGCTACAGGGGCAGGGCCGGTGAGATCTCCACACAGTATGCGAACCTGCACGCCGATCCGGAGGAAAAGTTCTATATCCCGGAGAATGTGTACATCATCGGCACGATGAATGACATTGACCGGTCCGTGGACAGCTTCGATTTCGCCATGCGCAGGCGTTTCCGGTTTGTGGAGCTGAAGGCGGATGAACGGCTGGAAATGCTGGCGTCTCTGGAGGATGATGCGAAGGAGTCGGAGGCCATCCGGCGGATGTCCGCACTGAACAGGGAAATTGCAGCGGTGGAGGACCTGGGCGAACATTACCAGATCGGAGCCGCATATTTCCTAAAGCTCAGGACGCTCACCTTTGATCAGCTCTGGACGGACTATCTTGAGCCGCTGCTGCGCGAGTATGTCCGGGGTATGTACGATGAGGGCAGCCTCATGAAGAGATTTGCCAGGGCTTATGGATACACAGGACTGGCCGAGGGAAGTGCGAATGAAACTGCTGAAAATCAGGGATAACTCGCAGACGGAGAAAGCTGCTTTCTCTGAGATCGGGACGCTGACGGGCAGGATCAAAGACAAAACCCTCGAGCAGCTGGAGCGGGAAGGCATCTTCGTGTTTCCGGATGCTCTCGAGGACAACGGGGATCTGACGAAGGACCAGGTGATCCTTCAGAGCGTCAATGGCACCTATCGCACCGGGAACGTGATGGGTTTTCTCGGCTGCGGGGACGAGCGTCTCATCATAGCGTCCCGGTTTTCAGGCGGGGAGGAGGACTATTTCTTTCAGTACCTGCTGGAGCGGGTGATGGACATCCCGAATCTTGTGGACCTGGAAACGGATGCGGACGATTCACGGCGGCTGTTCAGTCTCCTGCTCTTTCTGTTTCCGCGCTGCCTGAAAGCGGCGATGCGAAAGGGCCTGTTCAGGACGTATGTCCGAAACGAATACAGCAACGGGAACGTGAGAGGGTCCATCGACATCCGGAGGCATATACAGCGCAACACGCCCTTTGTTGGAAAGGTGGCATACACCCAGAGAGAGTTTTCCTGTGACAATGATCTCACGGAGCTTGTGCGCCACACGATCGAATTCATCAAGGGAAAACCGTATGGAAACAAAATCCTCATCCGGGTGAAGGATGAGGTGAGAGATGTGGTCCGGGCGACCGGGCGCTACCGGCCATCTGACAGGCAGAAGGTCATGGAAGCCAACAGGCGCAGTCCCGTCCGGCACGCGTACTTTCGCGAGTATCTTGCACTCCAGCGGCTGTGCCTTCTGATCCTGCAGCACCGCGGGAATCAGATCGGATCGGGCACACGGCAGGTTTACGGGATCCTCTTTGACGGTGCGTGGCTGTGGGAGGAGTACGTCTTCGCCCTCGTCGGTGACGTGTTCTACCATCCGATGAACAGGGAAAGGCGCGGGGCACAGTGGCTGTTTTCAGGGAACGTGGGGCTGATCTACCCGGACTTCATCGGCCGGGACAGAGAACACCGAATCATCGCGGATGCGAAGTACAAGCCGGCTGAGAACATCGGGAACAGGGACTATCTGCAGGTTCTGGCCTACATGTTCCGCTTTGATGCGAAGACAGGGTACTATCTCTACCCGGAAGCGGATGGACAGGACGATCTGCGGCTGTGTATGAACAGGGGCTCCACGTACGAATCGAACGTCAGCCCGAGGGATGATGTCAGCGTCACGAAGCATGGCCTGAGGATTCCGGCGCATGCGGAAACCTATGCGGCGTTTGTCAAACGGATGCAGGAGAACGAGGCCGAATTCCGGCAGGTGTTCCTCGCGGGATATACCGATGCTCACACAGATCCGGAACGGATCTCTGGCTGAAAATCGTATATGCCACAGACCATATCAGCGGGTATCGCGAGGGGCAGTGCACTCGGAAATCGCAGTGCACTGCGCTGCTTCGTCAGATGGTGGCATAGATTGCCCGGATGGCGTCCGTATACCTGTCCTCAGGCACGCCGATGAGCAGGTTCAGTTTGCCTGCCCCCTGGTTGATGGTGCTGATCGGGATCCCCTCGCGGATCAGCGCGTCCAGCACCCGCACATTGGCATCGCTCTTCTCCGTCCCCATCTCCCCGATGACCGCGATCATGGAAAGATGTTCCCTGAGACCGAGGTAATCCGGGTGCAGCCTCTCCCGGATCTCCGAAAACAGATCCTCCCGGCATGCCTCCAGAAGATCGCTTCGGATGACCAGCGTCACCGTGTCGATGCCCGTCAGGCACTGCTCAAAGGGCAGCTGCCTGCCGCGCAGGATGTCGAGGATGACGGCGCTGAAACCGGATTCGTCACTGACCATGACCTTCTCGATCTGGATCACGGACATGCCCATCTGACCGGCGACCCCGATGATCGGGTCCTTGTCCACGCCCTCCGGAAGCTTGCGCACGATGGTGGTGCCTGCATCGTCGGGTTTCAGCGTGTTCCGGATGTTGATGGGGATATCGGTGTCTGCCACCGGCAGCACGGCATCCGTGTGCAGGACGGATGCACCCATGTAGGACAGCGTCCTCAGCTCCCTGTAGCTCATGTACCTGACCGTCCTCGGGGCAAGGACGATCCTCGGGTCGGCCGCGAGGAGGCCGGACACATCGGTCCAGTTTTCGTACAGGTCTGCGCCGATGGCAGCGGCCACGAGGCTTCCGGTGACATCACTGCCGCCCCGGGAGAAGGTGTGGATGTGGCCGGCAAGGTCGGAACCGTAGAAGCCTGCGATCACGGCACGCTCGAGAGGACGCAGGGCGGCCGACAGGGTCCTTGTGGTGAGCGTGCTGTCCAGCCGTCCGTCCGGGGCAAAGGAGACGCACCATTCCGGATCCACAAAGGTGTAGGAGAGGTAGGACGCGAGGATGCGGGC
>JAFUBA010000206.1 GCA_017460395.1 Clostridia bacterium
GCAGTTTTGCCTACAGCCTGGGCGAAACGGAGCTTCTGAGGGGCGATACGCTGCACCTGCACATTGATGAGTCCGAACATGCCACCTGGTATGATGTACATATCATGCACGATGGTGAACAGGTCTATGGCGACAGATTCGAGGAACCCGGCGACTATGAACTGCAGGCCTTCTGGCCCGAAGGCGAGTACAGCCTGTATGTGACCGCCGGTGCACTGGGTTATAGCTGGTACAATGACGGCGAGCAGGAGCCGGAGAATTTTACGATCACATCTCCTGCGGATGATCCTGGCCGGCTGACTGTCAGCAAGACAGAACTTATCACCAACGAAAACTTCTCCTGGACGCTGTATGCAAAGGGTGCCGACCAGGTCGCGCTGTGCATGACGGAGGATCCGGGCAACCTGAACGCTGAGGAAAATCACTGGCATGAGCAGGAAGGTGACTGGGCAGAAGGCAACTGGAACAGCTTTGGTCACGAGGGCACCTACTACCTGTTCATCGGTGGATATTTTGCCAACGATGAAGGCGGGTACTGGGAATATGTAGGCGAGCCTGTGGAAATCCATGTCACGGCCCCGAACGGCGATGTACCGGTGCCGGAGGTCGGATACGCTTCTCTTGTGCCCGCAAATGAGGATTACATCTTCACCGTGCGTGCAGCCGAAAACGTACACTATGATGTCAGCGTCAACTGGATCGGCGACTGGAGCTTTGACCTCATGCGTGCAGAGGACTGCGAAGGTGCACAGACCTTCACGGTGGATTCCCAGTATATCGACAATCCTGATCACTTTGTCATCCGCGTCTGGTACTGGTATTCCGGTGAGATGACGGGCTACAATGACGGATATCTGGAATACCATTTCAGGGCCGAGGATACCCCGAATTTTGATGATGAAAAGGTCACACTCACGGCAGAGAAGGATCATGCCCTGCTCAATGAAGATGTCGAGATCACGGTAACCACCCAGGGCGCCAGCGAGATCCGCCTGTATAATCTGGACGGCGAGTTCGATGCTGCCGAGGGCGACACGTGGATCCGCACCACGGGCGAAGAATACCTGTACGCAAGGGCACTGATCGACGGCACCTGGTACACCAGCAGTCCCGTGACGATTGCCCGCGAGTATCTGGGCGAGTGCGGCAGGGTGGAATACAGTCTGGGTGAAACGGAACTTCTGAGGGGCGACACGCTGCATCTGCACATTGATGAGTCCGAACATGCCACCTGGTATGATGTACACATCATGCACGATGGTGAACAGGTCTATTACTTCAGATTCGAGGAGCCCGGCGACTATGAGCTGCAGGCCTTCTGGTCCGATGGCGATTACTGCCTGTATGTGTCCGCCGGTGCACCCGGCTATGGCTGGTACGATGACGGCGAGCAGGAGCAGGGGAACTTTACGATCACATCTCCTGAAGATGATCCTGGCCGGCTGACTGTCAGCAAGACAGAGCTTGCTACCAACGAAACCTTCTCCTGGACGCTGTATGCAAAGGGTGCTGACCAGGTTGCGCTGTGCATGACGGAGGATCCGAGCAGCCTGCATGCCGAGGAGAATCACTGGCATGAGCAGGAAGGTGACTGGGCGGAAGGCGACTGGAACAGCTTTGGCCACGAGGGCACCTACTACCTGTTCATCGGCGGATATTTTGCCAGCGATGAAGGCGGGTATTGGGACTATGTGGGCGAGCCTGTGGAAATCCATGTCACAGCGCCCCATGGCAGTGCGCCTGCCCCTGAGGTCAGCTTTGCAGGCATTGCGGCTTCCAACCATGACTACACGTATACCGTCCGGGCAGCGAAAGATGTGATCTACAATACCTCCGTGGTCCGGGAAGGAAACTGGGATGTGGAGCTCGTGAGCGACAACGGCTGCACAGGGGAGAAGACCTTGACGCTGGGCAGTGAGGTGATCGGAGATTCCGCGTATTTCGTGATCCGGGTCTGGTACTGGTACCCTGAGACGATCACCGGCTACAATGACGGTTATGAGGAATACCATTTCTTCTCCGTCAGCGGAAATGCTGTGCTCGTCCTGCCAAAGGGTCTAAGCACCATTGAAGAGGAGGCTTTTGAGGGCATCGCGGCCGAACAGGTACAGATCCCGCAGGGTGTGACGCGCATTGAGAGTCGTGCCTTCGCTGCCTGCCCGAACCTTCGTGAGGTGAAGGTCCCGGCTTCTGTGACCTACATTGCAGACGACGCCTTTGAAGGCGATCTCTACCTTGTCGGACCGAGCGGCAGCTATGTGGAAAGCTTTGCTGAAAGCCACGGACTCCTGTTTCAGGCAGACAACTGATCAGGCTACAGATGATTGACATCCCGTGCCCCTTCCGGGCACGGGAGGACCGGTTCCTCAAAAGGGGCGTATGCCCCATGGGGACCGGTCCTTTTTATGCAGGCTTCGTGCCGGATTTTCCATCTGTTGACACGGAGGACCGAATCCGTATAATAGGGCCATCAGGTTTCTATCCAACCAAATACTTGACAGGAGGCTACTTTATGAAAAAATTTGTGGCTCTTTTTCTGGCTCTCGCCCTGGCACTGTCCCTGACGCTTGCCAGTGCTGAACTGAACGTGGGCACCTATGACCCCGCCACGGCCGGTGACGTACAGCTCGGCTTTGGCTGGTGGGGCAACCAGGTCCGCGACGAAGTAACCAAGGCCGTCGCTGACTTCTTCACCGAGAACTATCCCAACGTGACCTTCAATCTGAACACCCAGGTGTGGGACAACTACTGGGCCCTGATGAACACCTATTCTGCCAACAACGACCTGCCTGACATCATGCAGCAGGACTATGCGTTCATCGAGCAGTGGGTGGCAGCAGGAGATCTTCTGGACCTGACGCCCTATGTGGAGAGCGGCGCCCTGGATCTGTCCGGCGTGCCCCAGAACATCATTGATACCGGCAAGGTGGGCGACGGTCTGTATGCTATCTGCGCAGGCGTGAATGCTCCCGCCCTTCTCTACAATAAGACCCTGACGGATGAACTGGGCATCACCGTGCCCGAGATCAACCTGACCTGGGACGAGTTCGAAGAGATCTCCCGCAAGATCTATGCCGAAAAGGGCATTGGTGTTGTGTTCGGACAGGGCAACTCCGAGAACCCCCTGACCTATTACGCCAGGTCCCTTGGCTACACTGCTCTGTGGAATGCAGAAGGCGTTGTGCCCACCGCCGAGGAAATGGCCGGCTACTATGCAGACCTGATGGCCGACGTCGCCGAGGGCTGGATGTTCAATACCGACCAGATCGCCAACGTGAACGTGGTTGACCTGGCCCAGAATCCCCTGGTGTACGGCACCACCAACGATGTGCGCACCTGGTGTGCCTTCGCCTTCTCCAACCAGATCGCTGCCTTCCAGAAGGCTGCCACCGCCGACGGCATTGAGCTTGGCATCACCTCCTGGGCTGCCCAGAATCCCACTGCTGCCAACTACATGAAGCCCGGTCAGTTCTTCTCCATCACCACCGACACGAAGAACCCCGACCTGGCTGTGGCCTTCCTCAATTACCTGATCAACGATGTGCAGGCCAACGTCATTCTGCGCGCAGAGCGCGGCGTGCCCGCCAACAGTGAAGTGGCTGCTGCCATCGCTGACGAAGTGAACAAGCTGGATCCCACCTACGGTATTGCCGTGGATTACCTGGCCCTGGTGGAGAATAACTCCAGCCCCATCTTCCCCCCGCTGCCCTCCTATGCCGGCACCGCCAACAACGACGTCATCCAGCGTCTGTCTGACGAAGCCCTGCTGAAGAATCCCCAGATCACAGCCGAAGAAGCCGGCCAGGATTTCGTGGATTCCGTCAACGAGATCGCAGCTGACTATTGATGCTGTTTTCCATGAGAGACTGGATGCTCATCCTCTGAGATGAACACAAAACGGGAAGGGCATTTAAGCCCTTCCCGTTTTTCAAAGTTCCATGAATAAGGGCATTTTGAGCCCTTCCCGTTTTTCGGAGTTCTATTCAGAAGGACATTTTGAGGCCTTCTTGGTATTCAAAGCTTTCAGGTACAGGCGGGCATGTGCTCGCGGAAAGGAGGGTCTTTCTTTTGGCTAAGACGGTTGTTCTCCGGAAAAAGAAGAGAACATTCAAATCCTGGCTCAATGAGGAATCTACCGCCGGTTATATTTTCTCCCTGCCTTTTATTATCGGCTTTCTGATGTTCATGGTCGTCCCCATGGGCCTGTCCCTGTATTATTCTTTCTGCAAATACGACATACAGAACGCGCCGACATGGGTGGGACTGGATAACTATATCAAGATCTTCACCAACGACAAAACCTTCTCCAAGGCCCTCGGTGTGACCTGCTACTTTGCCCTGGTGGGCACGCCCCTCAAGGTAATCTTCGCCCTGATCGTCGCCCTCATCCTGAACCATGAGTCCAGGGCCGTGGGCTTCTACCGGGCTGTGTACTATCTGCCGTCCATCATCGGTGGATCTGTGGCCGTGGCAATCCTCTGGAGAAGACTGTTTGAATCCAACGGCACCCTCAATGCCATTCTTTCCAAGGTCTTCCCGGGCATGGCCGGCTTTAACTGGTTCGGCGAGGGTCCGGCCATCTGGGTGCTGATCATCCTGACCGTATGGCAGTTCGGCTCCTCCATGCTGATCTTCCTCTCGGCTCTCAAGCAGATCCCGAGGGAACTGTATGAGGCGGCGGATGTGGACGGCGCTGTGCCCTTCCAGCAGTTCTGGAAGGTGACGTTGCCGCTGCTCACCCCCACCATCTTCTTTAACCTGGTGCAGCAGACGATCAACTCGTTCCTGGCCTTCACCCAGTCAAAGCTCATCACCAATGGTGCGCCAAGAAATTCTACGCTCTTTTACACGGTTTATCAGTACAACAAGGCATTCCCCAACCAGGGCAAGAGCCAGATGGGTTATGCCTCGGCGCTGGCGTGGATCATGCTGGTGATCGTGACCGTGGTCACGGCGCTGCTCTTCAAGTCCCGCAGTAAGTGGGTCTATGATGGTTAAAGGAAGGAGGAGAAACTGATGGCAGGCAGAAAACCCTGGAAAGAAGTCGTGTACCATGTCCTGGTGACGCTGGGCGGCTTCATCATGGTGTATCCCCTTCTGTGGATGGTGCTGAGCTCCTTTAAACCCACCGATATGGTGCTCCCCACATCCAGTCAGCTGATCCCGACCCAGTGGACTGTGGCGAACTATGTGCAGGGCTGGAAGGGCTTCATGGGCTATACCTTTGCGACCTTCTTCCTGAACTCGTTCTTTATTTCCCTTGTGGCAACCTTCGGGACCCTGATCTCGTCCTCCCTGGTGGCCTACGCGCTTCAGCGGCTGGAGTTCAAGCTCAAGGGCCTGCTGTTTGTGCTGGTTCTGTCCACCATGATGCTCCCTGCTCAGATCCTGATGATCCCCCAGTTCATGTGGTATCGCCACCTCAACTGGGTGGGCACCTACTACCCGATGATCCTGCCGTACTTTTTCGCGATTCAGGGCTTCTTTGTGTACCTGATCATGAACTTCATCGGCGGCATCCCCAAGGATCTGGACGAGGCAGCCAAGATCGATGGCTGTTCCTACTATGGGATCTTTGCAAGGGTGATTCTTCCCCTGATCGTCCCTGCGATGGTCACCTCCGCCATCTTCTCCTTCATCTGGAGATGGGATGACTATCTCTCCGCCCTGCTCTATGTGAACAAGGCGAGTATGCGGCCGATCTCCCTGGCCCTGCAGCTGTTCAACGATCCGTCCTCCGGATCTGATATCGGCTCCATTCTGGCCATGTCCACCCTGTCCATCGTACCGGCCACGGTCATCTTCCTGATCTTCCAGAAGTCGCTGGTGGAAGGCATCGCATCGACGGGCATCAAGGGATAACTTCATGGTAACCAGATAAAATCGAACACAAAAAGCACAGGCAGAGCAGCTTTGCTCTGCCTGATTTTGCCCCGGGAGGAAATGACATGCACTACGTCTGCTCCGATATCCATGGACAGCTGCAATTGTACAGGAACATGCTGGAGAGTATTTCCCTTCGGGAGGACGACAGCCTCTGTGTGCTCGGTGACATGATCGACCGGGGTGCAGATGGAGTGGAAGTGCTGCTGGATATGATGGACCGTCCGAACGTGATCCCCTTCCTCGGGAACCACGAGCTCATGATGCTCTGCGCCATGGAGGAGCGGGACGAGGACCCGGAGCGGTGGGAGGAGAAGCTGTACGCCCGCAGCTGGCTGAACATGAACAACGGGGGCAGCGTTACATGGGAGAGGCTGCAGGCGCTTTCGGAAGATAAGCGGCAGCGGATCTTTTCGTATCTCAGAGGCGCATGGGTGCAGAAGCTCCTTGAGGTCAATGGGAAAAGGTACCTTCTCTGCCACGACTCCTACTGGCAGGCTCCGACGGAGGCAGACAGAGCGAGCCCTGCTATTTACCCGGAGGAACTGACCGACATTCAGTACAGTTCAGAGACCATGGGTGAGGGAAAGCAATTGTGGTCCCTCTTCTACCGGGCCGTGTGGACGGGCCTGCACCGCTACCGGAGGGACGAGCGCGTGGCGGAGGAGGCTTTCCGGCACTTCCCGGATGTGACGTTTGTGAACGGCCATGTGCCGGTCCAGGCGCAGGACCGGGAGGGCGTCGTGCGGACAGGCAACGTCCTGGAAATCGACGGCGGCTGCGCGCTCATGGACGACCCGGATTTCCGGGACAGAGGCTGTGCGCTTCTGTGCCTCAGGCTCGAGGACGGGAAGGTCTTTTCGATCTCATCATGAGGTTCTACAGTGATTGAGGTCCTGCAGTGATGCGGGACCTCATTTCATTCGGAACTGTTCCTTCTGCCGCCCTGCCTGGCAGTGGGTGATGGCGCAGGCAAGAGCGTCGGCGGCATCGTCGGGCTTCGGGATCTCCTGCATGTTGAGGAGCATCTTGACCATCGCCTGGATGTCATGCTTGTCTGCCTTGCCGTTGCCTGTGACGGCCTGCTTGATCTGCATGGGCGTGTATTCATAGAGGTTGTCGGTGTACTCGGCTGCCGCAATGATCGCCGTTCCCCTCGCGGCCCCCACCATGAGGGCGGTGGTCACGTTGCGGGCAAAGAAGAGCTCCTCAATGGCTACATCGTCCGGATGGTAGATGTTCACAAGATCCCGGATGCCAAGCTGCAGGGTTCGCAGGCGGTGCTGCATGGGTGTGCCCGCGTAGGTCTCGATGCAGCCGTAGGTGATCAGGTGGAGCCGGTTTCCGGTCTGTTCCACGACCCCGTAGCCCATGAGTGCATAGCCGGGGTCAATGCCAAGTACAATCATCTTTTTCCTCTCGCATCCGGCACTCGGCCGGTTTTTCTGGATCCGTGGTTCCAGACATGCATTGTAGGGGACGGAGAGGCAAAGTCAAGGATTTTGGATTTCTGCGATTTTCCGTATAATGGGGAGAGATACGAAATTTGTCCAAGGAGGACTGTGTCATGCTGGAGGGCAGAACCTTTTTCTTTCCCTTTGAGGTGTCTTTGATGGAGTGGCTGCAGCAGGTCGTCAGCCCGGGTCTCATGGGTGTGATCTCCTATCTTTCCATGTTCGGCGAGGAGCTCGTGATGATCGCCATCCTGGGCTTTCTCTACTGGGGCTGGAATAAGGAACTGGGGAAGCGCGTGGGACTCAATCTCCTGGTGGCCAATGTATGGAACCCCATGGTGAAGAACATCTTTTTGCGGCGCCGGCCGTACTTTGATCACGAGGGCATCCGGATCCTGAGAGTTGTGGAGCCGGAGGCGGATCCCATGGACATCGTGGCCCAGGGGTATTCCTTCCCCAGTGGCCACTCCACCTGTGCCTTCGCCACCTACGGGTCCCTGGCGCATGAGACAAAGCACAGGGTATGGAAGGTGCTGGCGGTGGTGCTGCCCCTGCTGGTGGGCTTTTCCAGGATCAGCGTGGGCGCGCATTACCCCACGGACGTCCTGGTGGGCTGGCTGCTGGGTGCCGTCGCGATCCTGCTTGTGACGGTGCTGCGGCGGAAGATCCGGAGCGTCTACGCCTTCTACGGGCTGCTTCTGCTGCTCACCGTGCCGGGGATCTTCTACTGCAGGAGTGCGGACTACTTTACCTCCCTCGGTCTGCTCCTGGGCTTCATGGGCGCGACGCTCCTGGACGAGCGGGCCGTGCACTTTGAAAACACAAAGAGCATTCTCCGCTGCGTCCTGAGGACGATCTGCGGGGGCGCACTCTTCCTTATGCTGAACACGCTCCTGAAGCTGCCATTCTCGGATGCCTTCCTGTCCGGCGGCACCATGGGTGCCCTGCTCGTTCGGATGCTCAGGTATGCCGTGGTGGGCTTCCTGGTCGTGGGTGTCTACCCGTGCGTGTTCCGCGTGACGGACAGACTCTTCACAGGGAAGCAGGCGGCGTGACACACGCCTGTTCCGGGTCTTTGTGAAACAAAGGATCAGCTTGATGGGGAGGGTGAAGCATGGACCACATCACGGATTACATCGGCTGGATGGGGGACTTTCCCATCCGGGCCATAGGCTTTCAGGACGCGGACGCCCTGGTCCTGTGCATGCTCTCCTACTTTGACTTCCGGCCGCTGCGCGAGACGGCGGGGGAGGACATGCGGGTGCGGGACTGCATCCCGCTCCTTGCGTCCGGGAAGATCCGGGTGCTCATCACGGGCGCTGACATGGGTTATATGGAGGTGCTGAAGGCCGCCGCCGGGAGCGCCAGGTACGGCGATCTTCGGATCGTGCACGCAGAGGATATCCTCTCCAGCGACCCGCCGCTGCAGTTTTCCGCTGTGACCTTTCAGGATGAAGACAGCTTTGGTTTTATCGCCTACCGCGGCACGGACAGTTCGCTGGCCGGCTGGCGGGAGGACTTCATGATCAGCTTCACCCACACACGATCCCAGGAGCTGGCGCTGGAGTATGCCCGGGAACATGTCTGCGAAGGACGCAGATGGTACCTTGGGGGCCACTCCAAGGGCGGGAACGAGGCACTCTATGCCGCCTGCATGCTGGAGGACGGTCAGTGGGCACGGGTGGAGCGGCTCTACATCCTGGACGGCCCCGGACTGTGCCCCGAGGTGGACGACGGCTCAAAGACACGCAGGGTGGATGAAAAGACCGTGCGCATCATCCCCGTGTCCTCGGTGGTGGGGAGGCTGTTTGAGCCGAAGATCCGGGACACCAGGATCGTGAAGTCCTCTGCCATTGGGATCATGCAGCACGCCCTTCCGACGTGGGGCGTGGATCACGGAAAGCTTCTGCAGGTGGCGGAGAATGATGCCTTCAGCCAGTGGGTGCATTCGGTGATGGATAAGTGGATCAGCGGGATCTCCCTGGAGGATCGGATGATCCTGGTGGACGACCTTTTCTCGGTCTTTGAGGAGAGCGGCGTGCAGTCCCTGGAGGAGGTGCCGCGCGTGCTGCCGGAGAAGCTGGACAGGATCCTCCTGCGGCTCTCGAAAATGTCCCCTGTCACAAGGAAGATCGCCCTGGATCTCCCGAAGGTGGCCTTCCTCACGAGCCTTGGCATCCAGGGGAAGAGCGGGGGCGGCGAAAACGCATAAAGAGGAGCGGAAAAACGTATGGCACCTGACATGAAGCGCATCGGGCGTGTCCCCGTGGAGCGCGTGATGCAGAAGGTGGACGACCTGATGGCAAAGCGCGATCTCCCGGGCGTGGAGCGGATGCTCAAGTACTGGCTGCATGAGGCCAGGTTTCTGAAGGACACCCAGGGCGAGGTGGTGATGCTGGGCGAACTGGTCGGCCACTACAGGAAAACCCAGGAGAAGGAAAAGGCCAGGGAGAGCGGAGAAGAGCTTCAGATGCTTCTTTACGTGGCACACCTGGAAGACACGATCCTGGGGGCCACATCGTTCATCAACATCGGCACAACGTATAATTCTTTCGGGGAAAACGCGGAGGCACTAAAGCTGTTCCGGAGGGCCCGGACCGTCTATGAGACGCAGGATGCCTCCCCGAAGCTGAAATCCGGGCTCTACAACAATATGGGGCTGACCTGTGCAGCCCTCGGCATGTACGACGAGGCCCTGGAACTCTATGACCTGGCCCGCGAATTCGGGGAAAAGGTGCCGGGCGGTGAGCTTGAGATGGCCGTCACCTGCGCAAACAGGGCCAATGCCCTGGAGGCGCGGGACGGAACGGAAAAGGCGGAGGAGGAGATCTGCGCGCTCCTCGAGGAAGCGTGGACGCTTCTGCATCATCAGGCGCTGCCAAGGGACGGGTACATGGCCTACGTGTATACCACCATGGCTCCTGTGTATTCCTACTACGGATATTTTTATGAATCGGCGGTCCTGGAGAGGGAGGCGGAGGAACTGTATGCGGGGGCTTGAGATCGCGAGGGCGTACTTTGAATCCTTCGGGCTCCCGATGCTGAGGGAGCGCTTTCCTCAGCTTCTCCCGCATGTTGCTGCCGGCCTCACCGGCAGCGGCTCCGAGTGCTACGGCTACGATGATGACGTTTCTCGGGACCACGACTTTGAGCCTGGCTTCTGCCTCTTTCTGCCCGGGGAGGACGTGGTGTCAAGGCGCGATGCCTTCCTGCTCGAGCGCGCCTATGCAGCCCTCCCGAGGGCGTTCATGGGGTGCCGGCGCAGCCTCGTGGCACCGGTGGGCGGTGCGCGCCGCGGCGTCTGCCGCACAGAGGAATTCTATCGAGACAGGGTCGGATCCCCGGATGGACACCTCACCATGGAGGCCTTCCTGACGCTTCCCTCCTATGCGCTGAGTGAGGCCGTCAACGGGGAGATCTTCTATGATGGCCCCGGCACCGTGACAGAGATCCGGACACATCTCAGGAACATGCCCGAGGACGCCAGGAGAAAGCGTCTCGCATCGCATCTGCTCCTCATGGCCCAGGCCGGGCAGTACAATTACCCCCGGTGCTGCCAACGGGGAGATGAGGGGGCTGCCCAGCTGGCGCTCTATGAGTTTGCAAAGAGCGCCATGCAGGTGGTTTTTCTCCTGAATCACGCCTACATGCCCTACTACAAGTGGGCCTTCCGGGCCATGCGGGATCTGCCGCGGCTGTCCCTTCTCTCGGTCCTTCTGGAGTACCTGCTGACCACCGGGAACGACAGGGAGACGGCGGAGGAAAAGCGGAAGGTCGTGGAAGATATCTGCGGGGATGTGGCGGAGGAGGTGCGCTCGCAGGGGCTCTCCAGCGACCCGGGACAGGACCTTGAACGGCAGGCGTATGCCGTCCAGCGCGGGATCCGGGATCCTGGCGTCCGAAACCTTCACATCCTGACGTGTGCATAAAAGGGGAGAAAGAAATGCAGATCCACGGACTTCAGAAGATGACCCTCCTGGATTTCCCGGGGCGGGTGGCCTGCACGGTGTTTCTCGGCGGGTGTGATTTCAGATGCCCCTTCTGCCATAACTTTGAGTTGGTGGACGGGACGGCGGGACCGCAGATGGACGATGCGGCCATCCTGGATTTTCTCAGGCGGCGGCGGGGGCTTCTCGACGGTGTGGCCGTCACCGGGGGCGAGCCGTGCCTGAGGAAAGATCTCCCGGAGCTGATGGAAAGCATCCGGGGAATGGGCTTTTCTGTGAAGCTTGACACCAACGGAGCGCATCCGGGCATGCTCCGGACGCTCCTTCAGAGGGACCTTGTTCAGTACGTCGCGATGGATATCAAGAACTGCCCTGCAAAATATGCATCGACGTGCGGCCTTGAAACCCTGGACCTTCAGCCCATACGGGAGAGCGTGCAGCTGCTGATGGCCTCCCGCATCGACTATGAGTTCCGCACCACCGTGGTGCGGGAAATGCATGAGAAGCCGGATTTTGAGGAGATTGCCGCCTGGATCCGCGGCGCACGGCGCTATGCCCTCCAGGCGTTCACAGACAGGGACACGGTGCCCTTTGCAGGGCTCCATGCGCCGGACAGGGAAGAGATGGAATCGTACGCAGCCGTGGTCCGACCGCACGTGGGCGAGGTCCTGATCCGGGGGATCTCCTGACCCCACAAAAAAAGATTTTGTGACAGATTCGCTGCATCTCCATGTATCGCCCCAAGGATTTGTGCGTCCTGGGCGCGAAAACCCCTGATTGTCCCACATCTGGACATAAATCTCGAAAACTCCGCAATATATTGACTTTCAGACGCCTCCGTGGTACTCTGTTATGTGGGCCGCCTTTCGGGGCGGAGGGACACAAATGCATGTACCGCGGAGGTTTTTTCTATGTATCAGGTCGTCAAGCGGGACGGGAAAAAGGTAGAATTTTCCATCTCGAAGATCACAGCGGCCATCACCAAGGCCTTTGAGGCCACAGGCCGGGCGTATCATTCGAGCGTGATTGAGCTTCTTGCGCTGCACGTGACCAGCGATTTTGAAAATAAGGTGAAGGACGGTCTTGTGACCGTGGAGGACATTCAGGACAGCGTGGAAAAGGTGCTGTCCGAGTCCGGTTATGCCGATGTGGCCAAGGTATACATCCTCTACCGCAAGCAGCGGGAGAAGGTGCGCAACATCAACTCCACCCTCCTCAACTACAAGGACCTGGTGGACAATTACCTGCAGATCAACGACTGGCGCGTGAAGGAGAATTCTACGGTGACCTACTCGGTCGGCGGCCTGATCCTCTCCAATTCGGGCGCCATCACCGCCAACTACTGGCTGAGCGAGGTCTACGACGAGGAGGTGGCAGAGGCGCACCGCAGCGCCGCCATCCATCTGCACGACCTGAGCATGCTCACCGGCTACTGCGCCGGCTGGAGCCTCAGGCAGCTGATCCAGGAAGGCCTGGGCGGCGTGCCGGGGAAGATCTCCTCCTCGCCCGCAAGTCAC
>JAFUBA010000207.1 GCA_017460395.1 Clostridia bacterium
ACCTGTTTGACGGAAAGCGGGCGGAGGGGCTGAAGCTCCTGGGGTTCACCGGTGATCGGCCCGTCCTTCTCATGATGGGCGGCTCCTCCGGTGCCCAGTCGGTCAACAAGGTGCTGCGGGAAGCTTTGGATGAACTGACCCGGACCTTCGACGTCGCCCACATCTGCGGGAAAGGAAACCTGGACCCCTCCCTGGACGGCACGCCCCACTACACGCAGGTGGAATTTCTGGACGCGGAGATCCCGGACGTGCTGGCGGCCGCGGACCTGGTCCTGAGCCGCGCCGGCAGCAATGCCCTGATGGAATTTCAGGCGCTCGACAAGGCCATGCTGCTGGTGCCCTATCCCAAAACCGCCAGTCGCGGCGACCAGATTCTCAACGCCCAGAGCATGGAAAAGCGCGGGCTGTGCCACGTGCTTCTGCAGGAGGACATGAACAGGGAATCCCTGGTGAAGGCCCTTCTTGCCACCTGGGATGACCGGGAAAACCTGAAGGCCGCTGTCAAAAAGGCGCCGCCCGCCGACGGCACCCGCCGCGTCCTGGAGCTGATTGACCAGCTCGCGAAAAAATAACGTATGCAGACAGGGGAGTGAAACCCATGCCGGAAATTCTTGTGACGCCGCAGCTCATTCACCTTCGAAACGACCGCATCAGCTACTGCCTGGGGATCCTGGAGGGCGGCTATGTGGCGCACCTGTACTTTGGGCCGCGCCTTGCCGCCTTCTCCCCCGCGTCCGTCCTGCGCCGCTTTGGCCTTCGGGAGGACATGCAGTTTTCTCCGAACAACTGCGCCCTCAACCATGTGCCCCAGGAATATCCGTCCTTCGGCCTGGGGGACATGAAGGAAGGCGCCTTCGCCGTGCAGCGGTGTGACGGCACCGAGTCCTGCGACCTGCGCTTTGAAGGCGCAGAAGTCCTGCCCGGCAAGCCCGCACTTCCCGGGCTCCCCGCGTCCTTTGCGGGCGAGGGTGAGGCCAGCACCCTGAAGCTGCACATGTCAGATGCCCTGCTTGGCCTTCGCGTGACGCTCCTTTACACTGTCTTTGATGACTGCGACGTCATCGCAAGGAGCGCCATGTTTGAAAACCTCTCCGGGGACGCGCTGCGCCTTGAGCAGGCAGACAGCCTGTGCCTCGATCTTCCGGACGCCGCCTGGGAGCTTATGACGCTCACCGGCGACTGGGCGAGAGAGCGCTCGGTCGTACGCCGGCCCCTCTGTGAGGGCTTTCAGGGCGTGGAGAGCCTCAGGGGCGCAAGCAGCCTGACGGCATCCCCCTTTGCCGCCCTTCTTCGCCCCGGCACCACAGAGCAGCTCGGGGAGGTCATCGCATCCGCCCTGGTGTACTCCGGCAATTTCCGCGCCGGGGCCGAGGTGGACTGCCGCGGCATGACACGGCTGCGCCTGGGGCTGAATGCAAGGCAGTTTTCCTGGAACCTGAACCCGGGTGAAGTGTTCCAGACGCCGGAGGCCGTCCTCGTCTATTCCGCGGAGGGTCTCAGCGGCATGAGTGCCCAGTTCCATGCCCTCTGCCGGGATCACCTGGTG
>JAFUBA010000208.1 GCA_017460395.1 Clostridia bacterium
ACAACCGGTCGATGACTGTTCGCAATCCATCGTCTGAATGTGCGGTACAGCTCGCTCAGCTGCAGCCTGTCCGGATCCCGTTTGTCATATTCCTCCAGTGTATTGACTGTTGTATCCGGTATCGTCACCCCATAGAATTCATACAGATCCATCACCAGACGAGATAATGTCTGTGTAAACTCGCCCTCTGTCTGTGCTCCGCCTGTTGTCAGGCCCTCAAAGCTTAAATTCAGAACTACATACTCATCCTGCAGGGCAAGCGCCAGTGCGTTGAGTATCGTCGTTTTGCCATACTGGCGTGGTCTGTTGACCGTAAAATACTTGCCCGCCTCCACCAGCTCTTTGATCTCTCTTACCCGCTCGGAAAGATCCACCATATAATGCTTTGACGGTATGCACACCGCTGTTGTATTGAATGCCTTCGTCTCTGATCTCTCCCCGGTTTCCTCTGCTTATTTGCACAGTAATGTAGATTTTCTTGCTGCTGTATTTCTGATCGGCCAGGCCTATGAGGAGGTAAGACTTCCATGCCGGGCAGACCGTCCAAATCCATATGCAAATTGTCTCATGGTTTCATCCGATGCCATGATCGTGTCCGCATGCCACGGTGTCAATTGTGCGGAGCAGTCTGCATTGTCCTGCCTTCCCCATCGCTTGGGGGCACCCTTTTCTACCTGAACGGCGAAAAGGCATCGGAGGCAGCTGTCTGCGGCTGGATCCCGGCGTTCTGCTCCACGTTCCACTCTGCCGCCAGGTCCCGTGCATACACAAACGCCTCCTTGAAGGACACCACCCGGTCAGCGTTTTTGTCCGCCGCCCTGTCTGTCACGGCATCCGCCACGCCGTCCCACCCAAGACCTTTGCAGAGGGCATAGGTAAACAGGCCCATTGTCTTCCCGCGTTCTCCTGCTCCTATGTATCCTTCCACGCTGTCCTCCCAGGCCTGGCATGAGACCATCATGTAATAGGCGCCGCCTGGAGGCGTACCCCGGCTTCTGAGGGAAAAGGCACCAAGGAAGGACTGCACGAACGCGTCCGGGCTCTGGATATCGCCCACTCGGCTCTTTTCCTTCAGCGGCTCCGTATCCAGGAGATACCCCGCATGGCATGTATCCACAATGACCACCTTCCGTCCGGGGATCTGGTCCAGGGCCGCCCTCAGGCGGGCGGGTGTCACAGGCCGGTAGTCGGAGCCGATCAGGGAACCCGAACTGTTTCCGTGCCCGGAATAGTAAAACAGCGAGATATCCTGCTCCGTCGCCCCGGAAAACGTGCTCCCGATAGCCTCCAGGATCCCGTTGCCCGTGAGATTGATCTTCTCCTCCACCAGGTAATCCATCTCGTCCAGATGCTTCAGGCAGTTCACCATGGCTGTTCGGTCATTGGGCGGTCCGTAGAGGGCAGCATCCGTACCCGCGTAGTCCTGCCCGATCACAAGCGCCCGGCACACCGTACCCGCACTCCAGTCAAACCCGCTCTGCCGGGCCCAGGCTTCCGCAGGGCTGCCTGTCGGGCAGACGAAGAGCATGGACGCAGGACAGTTTGCGAAGGCATCCCCCCCGATCGCTTCAAGGCTTTCTGGCAAGACCACCTTCGCCAGATTCGAGCACCCGAAAAAAGCCCTGTCTCCAATGGCTCTGACGCCCTCCGGCAGCACCAGAACGTCCACACTGTCGCACATGGAAAAGGCTTCCTCCGAAACTGAGGACAGGGAGGCGGGCAGCACCAAGGTATCGGCATATGCAGGGGAGAGAAAAAAAGCCACAAGGGCAATGAGCAGTATGATCCGGAGCGTCCTTCCTCTCCGCATCTGCCCATCACCCCTTTCCATTCTTATCTGACCGTCTTCGCATATCTCTCATTTTCTGTGCAATTCAGCCGCTCCAAGGGAGTCTGTCCTCTTTCCTGCATGCAGCTTCAATGCGGCCGTGAGGGTATCATGTGGTGCCGTGCTGACGCTGAAAGACTGCACATCCCAGGCCAGCAGCGACAATGCCACCGGCATCTTTGCCTGTGACACCGGCAGCGTTTCCCTCTATGATTCTACGGTCACCGCCTCGGGCGGTGGCACGCTCGACAGAGAAATCCTGACGGTCCGGATCTCCTCCCTGGACGCGGATCTGTCGCAGATCACGGCGTGAGACCATCGCTTGTACGCAGGCGGGCAGATGAGGCTGTGATTTACGGCCACACCCTGGATGACGTTCCCAGTATAGCCCCCGCCGCCATGTTTGTCCACAGGCATGTCAGGCGCGCAGATTTTTTCCACAGGCAAACAAAAGGCAGCAGGACAATCCTGCTGCCTTTTGTTTGAGCTATTTTTCACTTCATGCCTTCAGGATGAAGCGGTGATAGACCTTCTTGCCCTTGCGCACCTTCACGCCGGCGGTCAGAGCCTCAGTGCCCACACGCACGTCGATGCTCTCGACCTTTTCACCG
>JAFUBA010000209.1 GCA_017460395.1 Clostridia bacterium
CCGGGCGTGGTGATTTTCGCCATGGCGCTGTGGGCTTTTGCCAAGATCATCTCAGCGGCAGTCAATCTCATCAAGCGCCAGAGAGAGGAAAACAAGGTGCTGGCCGCCGCCCGCTGCCTGTCCTTTGCCGGAGCGCTTATGTCCATCCTGGCACTGCAGACAGCCCTCCTCGCCCGGTTCGGCGAGGGTGAGATTGCCTTTGCGCAAACCATGAATACACTCTCCGGCGCAGGGGTGACGGCTCTGATGGTCACCCTGTCTGCTCTGATGATCGCCCGCAGCCGCACATGGATGCGCAAAGAGGAGCATTAACAATTCTTTAACCATTCTTGAACAGAACATCAACAGACATCCTTTAGGATAAGCTCGCCAGGAGGGAAACCGAATGACACAGTACACATCAGGCGATAAGAAGGAGCATGCAGGCATTGAAAAGGACGCCAATGCGGTGAGCATCACCTACTCCGCCCAGGAGCAGAGAGAGCTGGACGCCATCCGCACCAAGTATGCTGCCGCGGACAGCGCGTCGCCCACCAGGCTGGAGCAGATCAGAAAGCTGGATGCACAGGTGGAAACCCGGGCCTTGATTGCCGGACTCAGTATCGGTATCGTCAGCACGCTGGTGATGGGCGCGGGCATGAGTCTGGCACTATCCCTGGGGCATCCGGCGCTCGGCATCCTGGTGAGCATAGTCGGCCTTGCCGGCATGGTGGCCGCCTGGCCCCTCTACACGAAGGTGCTCAGAAGGGAGCGAGAAAAGGCCGCCCCTGAGATCCTACGCCTGAGCGAAGAGTGATACGTTTCCCCAAGCGTCAATGGAAAGGATGAGACGAAAATGCTTGAAAACAAAGGGACACTGCAAAGCGCCATGGAGGTAAACGAGCTGGCGGCCAAAGGCGCCGCAGAGGGCCAGCAGGCACTGCTGGAGAAGGCCGGCGAAGTCGGGGAACATCTTCTCCAGGGCGCAGAGCACACCTATCAGGCGGTGGAGAAAGGCACCGTGAGCGGCTATCAGGCAATCGAAAACGGGGTCGTAGGCGGTTACAAAGCCATTGAAAACGGCGTTGTGGGCGGCTACAAGGCCATTGAAAATGGGGTTGCTCATTCCTTCAACAAGATCACCGACAAGTTTGTAGGCACGTTTCTGACCCGCGAGGGAGAAACGGTGGAGCAGGCCAAGGAGCGTCTTAAGGACGAGCAGAAGGCGCAGGAGGAAGCCCGCTAAAGGGGACACCTTAGCGCACATACTGCCGCCTCACCTTCTTGGCAAGACACCCTCACATCATACAAAGGAAACATCCCGGCTTCCCGTGGGAAGTCGGTTTTCTTTTTGCGCGGACAGGCCGTTAACACTTCTCTAACAAAGTGTAAGCCATACGTTAACACCCCCGCCGTATCCTTCTCTCCATCCAGCAGAAACGCTGGAAAACAAGAAAGGAACGGAAACATGAACGCGATTGAGATCACAGGACTGAAAAAGTCTTTTCATGGTCTGTATGTTCTGGACGGGCTGAACATGACGGTTCCCCTTGGCGCGATTTACGGCTTTATCGGCGAAAACGGCAGCGGCAAGTCCACCACGGAGAAACTGATCTGCGGGCATCTGGTCCCCAGTGCAGGCCATATCCAGTTGTTCGGCAAAAGCTACAAGGACGCAGGTATACGCGCACGCGTGGGCGCGCTGATCGAAAACGCCGGCTGCTTTCCCAACGCCACCATCTATCAGAACCTGATGATGCAGGCCATCAACCTGAACCTGCCGCGCCCTCATGAGGATATCCACCGGGTGCTGAAAATCGTCCGCATGGAGGATGGCGCCGGTTTGAAATTCAAAAAATGCTCCCTGGGCATGAAGCAGCGGATCGGCATCGCCATGGCGCTTTTGGGAGATCCTGCCCTGCTCATCCTGGACGAACCGATTAACGGGTTGGATACCGACGGGATGCGCATCATGCGGGAGATCCTGACCGACATCACCCAAAGCCACGGCTGCACCGTGCTCATTTCCTCGCACATCTTAGGCGAGCTGGAGAAGATCGCCACGCATTACGGCATCATTCGCCAGGGAAAGATGGTCCAGGAGCTGACAGCGACAGAGATGGAAGGCCGCTGCCGCACCTTCACCACCCTCAAAACCGGGGATATACAGCGGGCCAAGCTGGATTTGCAAAAGCTCTTTCCCGATGTCCGTGAGGAGGGCGGGGAGCTTCGTGTGTATGATGTGAACGATACTGAAGCGATCGTCCGTCATCTGCTGGACAACGGGCACACTATCCAGCTTCTTCAGAAGAACCGTATCGGTCTGGAAGAATATTACATCGAGCTGATGTCCCGGAAAGAAGGTGCCTGATATGCAAACCGTTTTAGCGCCCGATTTTGCCTCTCCCACCCTGCGCCAGCGCATGAAAAGCATGCTGGGTGTCGACTTTTACCGTCTGTTTCACACACCCATGTTCTACATCTTCCTTGCCATCGCCGCCCTGATCCCGGCCATGGTCTCCAGCATGGGCATGATGGCTGAGCCGGGCGGCACCGCCGCTGCGCTGTTCACCAACGCCTGGAACATTGTCGCCGCCGACACGCCGCTCTATGTCGTGCATGACATCGGGGAGTATGCCAACATGAACATGGTATTCATCTTCGGCGGCATCATGGTATCGATCTTCATCGGACATGATTATCGAAGCGGATATGTCAAGCAGCTGTTCACCACGCACTCCCATAAGAGCGACTACATGCTCTCCAAATCCCTGGTATGCGCCTTCGCCATGGCCTGCATGTGCGGCACCTATCTGCTGGGCGGTATTGCCGGCGGCCTGTTTTCCGGAATGGCATTTCATGCCCGCGTCTTCCCCCTGCTCTTTGCGATCTTGGGCAAAGTGGTCATGAGTCTGGGCTGGGCCAGCCTGTACACCTTCCTCAACGTGATATTGCGCAGACAGTTCGGCGTTTCGATCACTTCCAGTTTCGTTTTGGGCACCGGCATTCCTATCATCGGAGCGGCAGCCCTTGTGGGCAACAGTCCCCTGCTCAATGTCTTCCTCTACGGCTCCTCGGTCAATGCCTGCCTAAGCAGTACCATCGTGACGCTTTTGACCTGCACCCTGGTGTCCGTGGTCTGGGCCGTCATCTACAACGCGCTGGGCACACTGATCCTGGCTCGCAGCGATGTGTACTGAGGAAGGAGTCAAGTATGAACGCCATTGAAATTCGCGGTTTATCCAAACGCTTTGGCAACAAGCAGGCCGTGGACGGCCTGAATATGACGGTGCCGGAAGGCGCCATCTACGGATTCATCGGAGAAAACGGCAGCGGCAAATCCACCACGGAGAAGATGATCTGCGGCCTGCTCCATCCCGCATCGGGCAGCATACAGCTATACGGAAAGGACCATACCGACGATGCCATCCGCTCCCAGATCGGGGTGCTCATCGAAGCCCCCGGCTGTTTCCCTAACGTGAGCGTATGGAACAATATGCTCCTCCAGGCAGCGAACCTGGAGATCAAGCATCCGGAGGAAGAAATCGCGAAGGTTCTCAAGACCGTGCGCATGGAGGGCGCAGCCTCCAACAAATTCAAGCACTGCTCTCTGGGCATGAAGCAGCGCATCGGCATTGCCATGGCCCTGCTGGGCCATCCCCGTCTTCTGGTGTTGGATGAACCGATCAACGGTCTGGACGCGGACGGGATGCGCATCATGCGGGAAATCCTGACCGACATCACCCAGAAGGGCAATTGCACCGTCCTCATCTCCTCCCACATTTTGGGCGAGCTGGAAAAGATCGCCACGCACTACGGGATCATCCGGCACGGACAGATGATCCGGGAGATGACCGCCCAGGAGCTGGAGGCAGATTGTCCCACCTATATTGCGCTGCGAGCAGGGGATGGCACAGGGGCCAAGTCTTATCTCGAGGAAAGGTATCATCGCGTCGCACAGGAGGAGAACGGCACCCTGCGCATCTATGATGCCACCCGGCCCGAGGAAGTGGTTTCCTTCCTCTATGAAAAAGGCGTCACAGTCAGTGAGGTCTGGACAGCAAAGATCAGCCTGGAGGAATACTACATTGACCTGATGGAAAGCAGGAGGGCACAAGCATGAAAAACACTCGCCGCCTAAAGAGCATGATGCAGGTGGATTTCCGCCGCCTTTTCACGACCTCCCGTCTCCCCATCTTCCTCTTAATCTCCCTGTTGATGCCCGTGCTGATACTGACCATGACGACTATTTTCGGCGATACCGCCCAGGCCCTGCCCCAAACCGGCATGGAGACAACCCTGTCCGCCTTCACAAGCACCTGGCAGATCATCGGCACAGAAAGCAGCGCTGACATGATGGCGATGGATATGACAGCCATGGTCAACATCAACCTGGTTTTCTTTCTTGCAGGGGTGTTTGTCTGCCTGTTCATTGCCGATGTTTTCCGAAGCGGATACGCCAAGAATCTATTTACCGTGCGGGCCAGGAAGCAGGACTACGTCCTCTCCAAGACCCTGTCTGGCTGCCTGGCCGGAGGCATGATGCTTCTTGCATTCTTTCTCGGATCCGTCATCGGAGGCGCGGCGGCGGGACTCTCCTTTGCCCTGGGTGCCGCTGGCCTGTTCGGCCTTCTCATGTGCATGCTCG
>JAFUBA010000210.1 GCA_017460395.1 Clostridia bacterium
CCCTTTGTGAAGACGGCCAGCGGACAGCAGCGTCCTCTGGATCCCGTGACGTACACCATCGATATCCCTCTGTCCCCGATCCGTCTGATCTCCCCCGACGGCATCCGCACCGAGGTATCCTCGACCATGTTCGCCCTCTCCTTTGAGGTAAGACCCGGCTCGACGGTGATGATCAACATGCAGGATGTGTCGGATACTGTCAACGCACAGACCGGCGAATTTACCTACAATGCCACCGTGCAGCCCATCGGGGATAACGTCTTCTCGGTCACTGTGCGAAGCCAGTACTGCCGGGAGAATACGATGAATGTGATTCTCTACCGCGAGGCACAGGAGATCCCGCTGGACCTTGCAGCCGATACGTACACATCCTACTCTGAGGATCACATGCTCTTCAGCTGCACCACCCTGCCGGGTGCGACCGTCACGGTGGAGACCCCGTATTCCGACCTCAATGTGACCAGTCTCAATACGACCGGAGCCTTTACCTTCTATGCACTCTTTGACCATATCGGCTACAATACGGTCACGATCCGTTCTTCCTATGGCACACTGAAGGATTCCGTCATCAACTATACGGTCTACTACCTGCCGCCCGCCATCGTCTATACGCCGAAGGCCTGGCCGCTGGATGCCGCCAACTATGCGGAACTTGTGAGCAATATCCAGGTCAGGGCCGCGCGCACGCAGGTGTACGTGGTCATCGGGACGCTGGCCTACTTCGTCTCCGAAAAACCGCAGATGGCCGTGTTCTACACTTCCGATGACGGGAAAAGTCAGCCTGTCCTGGTGGAAAACTACACCAAAACCAACTGGGAAGTCGGCCAGTTTTACCGGATCTATGCCGATGCCTATTCTACCTACAATTCGATGCCGTGGCTCTGCGGCCGCTACACCTATCTGAACTGACGTGAAAGACCCGCAGCATTTTACAATCAAGGAGGACGATTTTATGGAACTGTATGATCTGATTATCATCGGAGGCGGCCCTGCCGCATGGAGCTGTGGCATGACGGCCAGAAACCGCGGCCTGAGCTGCCTTGTGGTCACGGCCGGTGCATCCCTGTCGGGTCTTGCCAAGGCCCACATGATCACCAACTACCCCGGCGTGCCCAATGTGTCAGGCGAAGACCTGCTCGCCTCCTTCCGCGCACAGGCGCTGGACCTTGGCGTAGAGGAAAAGACCGGCAACGCCCGTCAGGTCATGCAGAGCGGAGACCAGTTCATGGTGCTGGTGGGCAATGATATCTTCCAGAGCCGTTCCCTCGTGCTCTCCCTCGGTGCAGCCCGTCCCAAGATGCTGCCGGGCGAGGAAGAGATGCTGGGCCATGGACTCAGCTGGTGCGGCACCTGTGACGCCATGTTCCACCGCAATCAGCCGGTGGCCGTCATCTCCTCCTGGAACGGCGGAGCTGAGGAAGCCGAATTCCTCGCCAATGTCTGCTCGTCCGTAGATTACTACACTCTGGCCCGCCATGATCTTCCTGAAGCGTCCGACAAGATCCATCTCCTGGACGCAAAGCCCCTTTCTGTCACCAGGAGTGATGCGGGCTCGGTACTTCGTTTCAAGAATGCCGACGGCACGGAAGATGAAAAGGCATATCACGGCATCTTCGTGTTCCGTCCATCCGTCGCCCCCTCGCAGCTCCTGCCCGGCCTCAGGCTTCGGGATGTCTTTATTGAGGTGGATACTGCCATGCGCACCTCCGTGCCTCTGGTCTACGCCTGCGGCGACTGCACCGGACGCCCGCTGCAGATTGCGAAGGCCGTCGGCGAGGGCAACATTGCCGCCATCTCCGCCGCAGAAGATCTCCAGGCGAAAGATAAGGAGAAGAATGCATGAAGTTCCTCTCTGCCATCCTCTCCCTGATGCTGCTCTTTCTGCCGGTCCTTTGCGCTGCAGATTCTGTTCAGCTGACCCTGGACCGGGAGGCTACGCTCTTCTGGCCGGAGGGCACCGGGGCAGATGATGCCGTGTACACATATCATTACCTCCTGCCCAGAGCCGGGGGCGAGGATCCTGTAGCGGAGGGCATCAACGCGTTCTATGAGTACATGGAGAGCGATACGGTGGATTTCACGCTGCCAATCGGCGGCGAGAGTCTGAGCGATCCTACCCTGCCCGCCAGAACGGATGTGACTGCATCCATCACCTGCCAGACAGACAGCTATGTCTCCATCCTCATGGAAACCCGTTCTTTTCTGGATGGCGAACACTACCTCAATTATTCCGCACAGGTCTTTGCAAAACAGGGCAATAAGCAGGGCCTGGTCATCTCCCTGCCCTATCTTCTCGGCACACTCAGCGACAGCGAGGCCGATACATGGCTGCAGGACCGCCAGACACAGAAAGCAGATGCATGTGTGCGCAGGCTGATCTGGGAGGAAATCGAGGCCAGCGAGATGGATCTTCTGCCGGACGTCACCTTCGATTTCTTTTCGGCCATGTTTTATCCCGAGGAAGATTTCTACCTTCTCGATGATCACACCCTGGTCTTTTTCGTGCAGCCCGGCATCCTGACCGACCAGACGGATGCACCGGCGCTGTTTGAACTCGATCTTGACCTGATCCTCGATGAAATCTGAGAAGATACATCTTCCTGCATATCTGCGTACCCGGACTGTTTCAGTCATATTCAAATTATCGCGTCCCATAAATTATCGCCCAATACGAAGGAGGAGTTTTCCATGGACATCAGTGTTACCCTGTCTCAGCATCTCAAGGAAAAGCCCCAGGACGAAAGTCAGCTCGGTTTTGGCCACTATTTCACCGATCACATGTTCCTTATGAACTATGAGGAAGGCAAGGGCTGGTTCAATCCCCGCATCGTCCCCTACGGCAATTTTGAGATGGATCCCGCCAGCATGGTGCTGCATTACGGACAGGCTATCTTCGAGGGCACCAAGTGCTACCGCCGCGCAGACGGTGAACTGCAGCTGTTCCGCCCCGAGCAGAACCTGGCGCGCATGACCCGCTCCGCGCAGCGCATGTGCATGCCTGCCCTGGATGAGGTCACCGCTCTGGAAGGCCTCAAGAAGCTGGTGGAAATCGAGAAAGACTGGGTACCGCATCAGGATGGCACCAGCCTGTACATCCGTCCTACCATGATCTCCATGGACGTGCACCTGGGCGTGCATGCCTCCAGGACCTACCTGTTCTTCATCATCCTCTCCCCCGTCGGCTCCTACTATAAGGACGGTCTGAAGCCTGTGGGCATCTACGTGGAGGACGAGTATGTGCGCGCCGTGCGCGGCGGCACCGGCTTCACCAAGTGCGCCGGCAACTATGCAGCTTCCATTCTGGCGGGCGATATCGCCGAGAAGAAGGGCTACTCCCAGGTGCTGTGGCTGGACGGCGTGGAGCAGAAGTATGTGGAAGAGGTCGGCTCCATGAACATGATGTTCGTCTACGGCGACACCATTGTCACCCCCGCCCTGAACGGTTCCATTCTGCCCGGCATCACCCGCAACAGCATCCTCACCCTCGCTTCTCAGCTCGGCTACAAGACCGAGGAGAAAAAGCTGGCCATCGCCGACATCTTTGAAGATATCAAGACTGGCAAGTGCACCGAGGCCTTTGGCTGCGGCACGGCCTGCGTCATATCTCCTGTGGGCGAGCTGTGCTGGAAGGATGAGAAGCTCACCATCTGTAATGGCCAGATCGGCCCTGTGTCCCAGAAGCTGTATGATACGCTCGTGGGCATCCAGTACGGCCGCCTGGAAGACAAAAACCAGTGGACAATGCGCGTGTAATCCTGATTTCAATTACAGTCAGCAGGCATCACAGATGTGCTGTGATGCCTGCTGCACCGATTCTCTAGAAGAAACAACATGGAGGGTCCATGATCAGCAGGGCTCATTTTCACCCGGTAACCGCGAGTCTGTTTCGTCTCACCAGCCTGCACCCGGGCTGGGACAGAGATATCTACTGGGAGGAGGAGACCCCGAGCATGGTCCGTGCCCAAGAGCTGGACGAGTGTGAGGAGAAAATCCGGAATCTCCCTCCCGTCCAGCTTTTTGACGATGGCCTGAGCGATGTGCAGGCAAAGGATCTCTATCTTGCCTCCTATGACTATGAGGAGAAACCATTTCTCCCGGTCCTCCCAACGCTGGAAGATATGCGCAGCCAGGTGCTCGCGCGCCTTGGCGATGAATGCTCGCTCCTTCTGCCCCTGGAGGACGGAATCCTGCAAAGGGCCGTCAAAAACGGCGGACAAGCGTATCTGATGAGCGCAGACGAACTCCTGGGTGCCCTGTCCCTGGCCCGGCGCCTCTGGATCTCGATTGTGCTGCCCCCGGACGGTACCGTGCAGGTCACCATTCCACAGAACCTCCTCTACGCCATCTCACCCCTTCTCCTGCATCCCCAGCACAAAGAAATCATCTCCATGACGGAAAAATATCTGGACTGGCTGACCATCTGTCTGTCGACAGAGGGTATGGTCTTTGAAGGTGCTGCGCTCCTGCATCTGCAGGAGTGTCTGGGGCCGGTCGCCTCCGGGCATCCGGATCTGTGCCGCCGGTTTTTCAGAAGCTGTTATCCCATCTATGATCACCCCGTCTATGGCCGGCTCATCATGCACCCGGGCATCTCGGACAAAGCGACTCTGGCGGACCGGGCCTGCTGCATTTCCCCGGATCCTTTTCCTGGCGTTTCACTCATGGACACGCCCCCCGATGACCAGTACACATCCTGGGCACTGAGCGGACTGGTGGCAAACGCGGTCAGACCCGAGATTTCGGCCTATGATGTAGTTTCAGATCTCGTCATGCTCTGCCGCATGGGTGTTCCCTTCGAAAAGCTGGAGTCTGTGCTCGCCAGCATGCTGATAATACAGCCCACTCCTCAGATGCTCAGGACGCTTCGCCAGATGACCAATGAACTCCTGCCCTGGCCCTGTGCACCAACCGTCCGGGAGGTGCACTGAATGGCCATGAACACCATTCCGGTTCCCTCCTCCATGGACGGGATGCGTCTGGATAAATGCATTCAGAAGCTGATGCCGGAGCTTCCCTTTAAGGTACTGCACGAGAGCTTTTTAAGACGCGACGTCAAGCTGGATGGCAGACGCGTCAAGGCAGATGTGCCGGTATTCGCCGGGCAGACCATCCAGGTCTATTACCCGGACCAGTCCCTGGATAAGCTCCAGATCGTCTATGAGGATGAGAGGGTACTGCTTGTCAACAAAAAAGCCGGCATCTCCGTGGAGGATGATCACGCCTCTCTTGTGACGCTTGCACACCGCCATGTGCAGACTCAGCACCCCGAAGCGCCCTGCCCCATCCCCTGCCATCGGCTGGATAATCAGACCTCCGGCCTGATCCTCCTTGCAAAGGACGATGCAGCCGCATCCATTCTGGAGGACGTCTTCCGGACCCGCTCCCTTGAGAAACACTACCGCTGCCTTGTGCGCGGCGTCATGAAGCCGCCGTCCTCCGTCTGCTATGCATATTTGAAGAAAAATGCCGAGCTTGGCAGGGTTCAGATCTTCGACCGCGAGGTGCCTGGCGCGAGACAGATCATCACGGAATATACTGCACTTAGCACCGACGGGCAGATTTCCCGTCTCGATGTCCACCTGATCACCGGACGGACACACCAGATTCGTGCCCACATGGCAGCCCTCGGACATCCGCTTCTTGGCGATGATGTATACGGCGACAGAGCACTCAACCGTGCCCGCCATGTGCAGGGCAGCCTGAAGCTCTGCGCCGTGTCCCTCTGCCTTGACACCGGTGGCCGCCTGCCCGATCTTGACGGGAAGCTCTTTCAGATCCGTGAACCCTTCTGATACGGTGCTGAACGCACGCAAAATACCTGAGAGAAATGAAGTTGGATCATGAACAGCATGCCTTCCTGCACCAAACCTGCCCGCCTGCCTGAAGAGGACGTCCGCCTGATCGTGCTCGACCTGGACGGAACACTGCTGGATTCCTCCGGCGCTGTGCCTCCGGGGAACATGCATGCGCTCTGCGAGGCTGCCCGAAGGGGAATCCATCTGGCCTTCTGCTCCGGCCGCTTTCCGGATGACATCAGCTATTTCGCCTCCCATTTTCCTCCTGAGATTTCAAAAAGCATCTCCATCCTCGCACTCAACGGCAGCTGCGCTCTGGCGTCTCCCTATGGTCCTCTTCTCTGGACGCAGCATATTGCAGGGGATGATGTGCGAAAGGCTGTCTCCATACTGCGCGAGGTAAAATGTGTGTATGCGCTCTTTTGCGACCATGATCTGTTTGTACACGAGATCGAACGTGGCGTGTTCACGGATGATTTC
>JAFUBA010000211.1 GCA_017460395.1 Clostridia bacterium
AGGCGATATTTATGTCTGCAAGAACTTTACGGTATACCTGTTCCGAAAGACCAGAGACGATTTTCGGATGGCGGAATACCCAGACGTTTCCCTCGTGATCCCGGACAATCTCCCGGCCAAGGACTGCAAACCGTATGCCTATGGCATCCTCTGGAAGGATATTGCAGCCTCCAAGGGGAATCCCTTTGAGATGGAGGAAACCTTCCGGTATGATACGGCCCTCAGCAAGGATGAAAACATGGAAAAGGCCATGGATTTCATGCGGAAGGTGCAGCGGGGCGACTATTTCCAGATGTCTGCAGACTATGAGTACGGCGTCGGCGCTCATTCGGCCATCATGCTGGGTTATGATGCCAGGGAGGATACCATCCACTGGATGGACTCGAACATGCGAGGCAAGAAGGTCAATGGCATCCGCTATGGGATCGTGCAGTTTGATGAGGTGAAGAGCGTGGAGTGGTGGTCATCCACCTTCTGCAAAAGCAAGCGCGGGGCAACCCTTTACAGACTCAGGGAAGATATTGTGTTTGCCCCGGGGGCGGCACAATAAATTTTGAGAAAAATGAAAAAAACGCTTGCCTGAAAGACGCCGCCGTGGTACAATGGATTTTGTGACAACGGGCGGTCCGCTGTTCGGAGCACATGCCAGGCAATCTGTCATGGCCGAATACGAACGTCTATAAAGGAAGGAGGATCATCCCATGAATGAGATTATCCGTTCGATCGAAGCCAAGCAGCTTCGCGACGATCGTCCTCAGTTTAACGTTGGCGATACCGTCAACGTGTGGGTCAAGGTCGTGGAAGGAACGCACGAGCGTCTTCAGGCGTTCGAGGGCACTGTGATTGCAAAGCGCAATGGCAGCGTTCGCGAGACATTCACTGTCCGCCGCGTGTCCTATGGTATCGGTGTGGAACGTACGTTCCCCCTGCATTCCCCCCGTGTCGACCGCATCGAAGTGGTGCGTCGGGGCAAGGTGCGCCGTGCCAAGCTGTATTACCTGCGCACTCGCCAGGGCAAGGCAGCCAAGGTCAAGGAAGTTCGCCGCGTGTAATCCCGGCTGCTTCCGAAAAGCATGCAAAAAGGGAGAGGCAATGCCTCTCTTTTTTTGCGTTGCATTGCATCTGTAAATTTCTCCAGAATTGACACATGTCCACGCGGGCGATAGAATAGAGTGCAGACAGAAGATGTCTGTGCAGAAAAAATGAACTGAGAATAGAGGAATGAACATCATGCTGACTTACCCGATGATGGTTGCCGGTGTCAAACGTGACCTTCCCATATGCCGCGTGAACGATGAACTGTATATCGGTGCATTCGTGATCTTTGGTGACTGTGAACTGACCATGGCCTGTGCCTCGGAGCTGCTGAAGCGTGCGCCCGAGTACGACTACATGATCACCGCCGAATCCAAGGGAATTCCGCTGGTCTATGAGATGGCCCGGCAGCGGGGTGACAAAAAGTGGATGCTGGCTCGCAAGGGCGCCAAGCTCTATATGCAGAATGTGGTCGGTGTGGAAGTGAAGTCCATCACCACGGCCAACGTACAGCACCTGTATCTGGACGGCGCAGATGCCGAGCTGATGAAGGGTAAGCGCATCCTGATCGTGGACGATGTGATCTCCACCGGGGAATCCCTCGCGGCTCTCGAGGCCTTGGTCAACAAAGCCGGCGGCGAGATCGTAGGGCGGATGGCCATTCTGGCTGAGGGTGAGGCGCAGAGCAGGGAAGACCTGATCTACCTTGAGAAGCTTCCCATCTTCAACAGCAAGGGTGAGATCATCGGGTAACGGACAGAAAACAGACCATCTGGCAAAATGCCGGATGGTCTGTTTCAATTGCGGTCAGGTTGCAGCAGTGTCAGTGGCTTTCTTTGCCTTCTGGACATCCACTGCGGTTTCCCAGAGGACGGGCTTCATGATCTGATAGTACTCAGATCCCTTTGCACGCCCGTACTGGTGCACCAGGTCGCGGTAGAGTGCCTGCTTGCCGCTGGGCTCACCCATGTGCTTGACGGCCGTGGAAGCACAGAAGGAGATGATGTCGTTGGGCAGCTTGGCCTCTGACATCTTTTTCTGTACCCTGACATTCAGCTGGGCCTTCTCATTGAGCGGCTTGGGTGGCTGCTTTGCCTGATTCTTGGGTGCGGGTTTTGACTGATTCTGCTGCGGTCTGGGAGCCGGAGCAGGCTTGTCTGCAGGCTTTCCCTGAACAGGGGGCTTCTTCTGGACCTGAGGGGCCTGGGGTTCGGGTTTTGCCTGCGTTTCAGTCTTTGCAGGAGCTTCCGGTGCAGCAGGTGCTGCCTTATCCTGGACATTGATCGTTGCATCCGGCGCAGCAGGTTCGCTGACCTTCACGGGCGCGGGCGATTCCTTTTCAGAAGATTCGGCATGCTGCTGTGGCTTCTGGCTGTTTTCGGGTGCCGGAGCAGCATGTTTTTCGGAGGAACCCTTTTCAGGCCTGGCTCCTTCCGTCTTTCCCTGTGCTTTTTCCTGAAGGGATGGAGCCTGTACTTGGCGCCTCGGAATGGGCGGCTTTGGTGTGAAGGGCTTCTTCTCATCCTTCGGAGCCTGAGATGCGGCAGGTGTCTTTGGCGTGTCTGCGGGCTGCTCAGGCTTTTTCTCCTCCGCCTTTGGTGCCTGCTCTTTGGCGTTCTGTAAGGCAGGCGTCTGAGCGTGCACGGGCTCCTTAGAAGCAGGTGCCTCTTTCTTTTCAGGTGCACTGGGTGCCGTCACATGTGTATCTTCCTGCTTTGGCTGCTGTATCTCACTGTGCGCTGGCACCGTGGGCAAAGCTTTTTCATGTTCTGCAGCAGGTGCCGTCTGCGGCACACTTTCAGTCTGAACAGGATTGGGGGCCACAGGCGCCTGAATGGCTGGGTTCGCGCTCTCCGCGTGTGCTTCCTGGGTCGCGGCCGTAGGTACAGGAGGATTCTCAGGTGCAGTGACCTGAACGGGTGCCTGGGCAGCTGCCGGGAACGGTTTTCCTACGGGCTTTGTCTTGGGACGCTTCTTGAGCTTGATGGGTTTGCTCATGATCGGGCGCATGGGCGGGGGCACAGGATCACCTTCAATGGAAGGCTGCCAGAGCACCCTGGTGTCACCCAGGCGCCTGTTCCAGAAGTGGATGGTGTCCGAATAATCCAGGTCGCGGCTGACGATGACAAACTTGTCCTCATCATTGGCCCGGGCCAGGTCGGGGTTGATGGGGATACCGGCATTGGTTGTGGTTTTCTCCCGGATGCTCTTGCCGATGAGATATCCGAGAAAACTGTTGAGGTGCATGTCCAGAGACTGCTTGCCTGCTACGATTCGGATGACTTCCAGCTTGGAGGGGATACCGTTGGCAAAGACATCCAGGCTGATTCTGTTGGCATTGATGGTGTAGAAAAGATACACGGCATCCTCAGGCTTCAGCCGGGAAATACCGTGCAGGCCGTCTTCGTGGACATTCTCAAAATCAATCAGATAATGGAAAGCCAAATTGTCGCCTCACATTCATAACTGAAATTCTCGTAAGTGTATGAGATCAAAATCTATGGGAAGCGTAAAATCCTGACCGGGTGCAGGAGAATCCGATCGGGGAGTATCATACCAAAAATGGGCAGGCGCTTCAATCGCTAAAAGGAAAAGCAGGTAAGTTGCGGCAGGAGGGAAAAAAGAAAGAGCCATGGATCCAGTGTTGGATCCATGGTCCTGAATTGTGAGGCTTCTCAGTACATTCCGCCCATGCCGCCTGCAGCACCGGCAGGAGCTGCGGGTTCGGGCTGAGGAATATCGGCCACAAGGGACTCGGTGGTCAGCACCATGGCTGCCACGGAGGCAGCATTCTGCAGGGCAGAACGGGTCACCTTGGTAGGATCGATGATGCCGGCTTCGATCATGTCGACATACTTGTCGTGCAGAGCATCGTAGCCATAGCCCAGCTGATCCTCGTTGTTCTTCTTGAAGGTCTTCACGTTCTCGACGATCACGCTGCCGTCCACGCCAGCGTTGGTTGCGATCTGACGGATGGGCTCCTCAAGGGCACGTTCCACAATGTGCACACCGGTCTTGGCATCGCCGTCGAAGTTGGCTTCGATGCCCTTGACATACTTGATGACGTTGAGCAGAGCCACACCGCCGCCAGGCACAATGCCTTCCTCGGCAGCAGCACGGGTAGCAGCCAGAGCGTCCTCAATGCGGAGCTTGCGTTCCTTCATCTCGACCTCGGTGGCAGCACCGACCTGAATCACGGCCACACCGCCAGCCAGCTTGGCCAGACGTTCCTGGAGCTTTTCACGGTCATAATCGCTGGTGGTCTCGGCGATCTGAGCACGGATCTGGCCGACACGGGCATCGATCTCGTCCTTGGAACCGGCACCGCCCACGATGGTGGTGTTTTCCTTGTTGACCTTGACCTGACGGGCCTTGCCCAGCATGTCGAGGGTAGCTTCCTTGAGCTCCAGACCGGTCTCAGAGGAGATCACGGTGCCGCCGGTCAGGATAGCGATATCCTGCAGCATTTCCTTGCGGCGATCGCCGAAGCCAGGAGCCTTGACGGCCACGCAGGTGAAAGTGCCGCGCAGCTTGTTCACTACCAGGGTGGACAGGGCTTCGCCTTCCACGTCCTCAGCGATGATCAGCAGCTTCTTGCCGGTCTGCACAACCTGCTCAAGCAGGGGCAGGACTTCCTGAATGTTGGAGATCTTCTTGTCGGTGATGAGCACCAGCGGATCATCCAGCACGGCTTCCATCTTCTCGGTGTCGGTCACCATGTAGGCGGAAGCATAGCCACGGTCGAACATCATGCCTTCGGTGGTGGTCATGCCGGTGGACATGGTCTTGCTCTCTTCCACGGTGATGACGCCATCGTTGCCCACGGTCTCCATGGCATCGCTGATCAGCTTGCCGATGGTCTCGTCAGCGGCGGAGTTCGCAGCGACCTGGGCGATAGCCTGCTTGCCGGAGATCGGGCGGCTCAGTTCCTGCAGTCCCTTCACGGCAGCTTCGGTGGCAGCCTCAATGCCCTTCTTGAGCACCATGGGGTTGGCACCGGCTGCGAGGTTGCGCAGGCCTTCGCGAACGATCGCCTGAGCCAGCAGGGTGGCGGTGGTGGTGCCATCGCCGGCCACATCGTTGGTCTTGGTGGAAACTTCCTTCACGAGCTGAGCACCCATGTTCTCAAAGGGATCTTCCAGCTCGATTTCCTTGGCGATGGTCACACCGTCGTTGGTGATGAGGGGAGCGCCATACTTCTTGTCCAGCACCACATTGCGACCCTTGGGTCCAAGGGTGATCTTGACAGTATCAGCCAGGGCGTTGACGCCTTTTTCGAGGCTGCGGCGAGCGTCTTCGCCGTACTTAATCTGCTTTGCCATAATGCAAGACTCCTTTACAATTGATCATATCCCGCCAGGCGGGCTGCAGCAGGGAAGTGCTGCAGAAAAATGGGAACTGCGAAAAATTATTCCACAATGGCCAGGATGTCGCTCTGACGCACGATGATGTACTCTTCGCCGTCCAGCTTGACTTCGGTGCCGGCATACTTGCTGTAGATGATCTTCTGGCCAACCTTGACCGCCATGGCGACTTCCTTGCCGTCCACCATGCCGCCGGGGCCGACAGCAAGTACTTCTGCCATCTGGGGCTTTTCCTTGGCAGCACTGGTCAGAATCAGGCCACCCTTGGTGGTTTCTTCTGCTTCACAATTCCGAATGACCACACGGTCAAACAAAGGCTTCACAGTCATGTCTGGTTCCTCCTTGCTTCAATCCGCGGCCTGTCTCAGGCATGAACACTGCTATGCCCGGGGACTACACCCGCGATCTGAATTTGTTAGCACTCAATCAAGGTGAGTGCTAATCGGTACAGGTGGTAATATACGCCATTTCACCCTCAGATGCAAACAATCAGATTCGAGAAAATCCGGGAAAATTGAGAAAAAATCCGTATAAATTTCAAAATAACTCTTTTAATCTGCGAATTGCTTGAAAAATCTCGAAAATAAGTGATATTTTGCGAGTTCGAGTGCCTTTTCGAAAACTGGGGCAGCTATGATACAATGCTAAGGCCTGTCGGTGACAGGAAGAAAGTAGAGAAATGTATGGAAATCTTTCATATGCTGCTCGCATGGTATGATGAAAACCGCAGGGATCTTCCCTGGCGCGGGGAAAAGGATCCATACCGGATCTGGGTATCGGAAATCATGCTCCAGCAGACAAGGGTTGAGACGGTCAGACGATATTATGACCGTTTTCTTCAACTGTTCCCGGCGCCTGCTGCACTGGCCGGTGCCACGGAGGAAAGCGTTCTGAAGGCCTGGGAGGGTCTCGGGTACTACAGCCGGGCGAGAAAGCTTCAGGATGGGGCAAGACAGATCACCACAGAATATGGTGGCCGCCTTCCCGGTACCTATGATGAACTGATCCGGATCCGGGGGATTGGCCCATACACGGCGGGGGCGATCGCATCCATTGCATTCGGAGAAAGACAACCGGCTGTGGATGGCAATGCCCTGAGGGTGTTTTCCAGGCTCTTTGGCCTCAAAGAGAACATGGGCAGTGAGGCCGGAAAGCGCAGGGTCCGGGAGATCATGAGAGAGGAGATGCATGAGCGACATGGGGACTGCAACCAGGCCGTCATGGATCTTGGCAGTCTCATCTGCCTGCCAAGGAACCCCTCATGTGAGAGCTGTCCCCTGCAGGGGAAGTGCGTTGCATGGCGGGATGGACTCACAGACAGCCTTCCGGTTCTGCCAGTACGAAAAAAGCAGCAGAGCGTGTCATATGCTCTGCTGATCATGATCAAAGATGATATGAAAGAACCCGGGATGAAAGAACCTGGGCTGGTCGGACACCGGGCCGTGCTGGTGCAGAAAAGAAAGGAAAAGCTTCTGCAGGGCCTGTGGGTGTTTCCGATGCTGGAAGGACAATTCTCAGAAGAAGCGGTGGGCCGGGAGGTCCGGAACATCTATGGGATTCATCCGCATGATATTTCCTACAGAGGGCAGGCCCGGCACGTGTTTACCCATCTCATCTGGGAGATGGATCTGTGGGTGATTCGTTTTTCCGGCGATTTCCATGCCGGAAAAGGTATTCATCTGGCATCGAGAGGAGACCTTGAGCGCCTTGCGATGCCTACGGCCGTAAGAAGGGCACGGGAGGTAGCGGGGGAGTTACTATCGGATCAGATTCTGGGCGACAGTTTGCCGGAAATTTCAAAATGACGATTTTCCCCGGACAGTCCCAGGAAGGAAAAGCGGTTTTCGTCCCGTCGAAGCTCGCAACGGACCTGGTCTGTGGGCACGACCTCCCGGTCGTAGTGGATGATAAACCCTGAAATGACGTTGTCCGTGAGTGTATCTACCCCAAGAGCGTTGCAGCACCAGTCAAGGTAGCGTGTATTGTTCACGTGCCGATTGAAGTCAAGGTCCGTAAAGGACGGGGTCAGGGAGAAGACAAGCGGGGGAGTATTCAGCTTTTCGGCATTGCCTGGCAGCGGGAGGGTTGGTGCCATGTCCCGGTTGATGGGCATTTTACTGAGTACCTGCGGAGCGCGCACACTCTTTCTGGAATCAAGGTCCAGAAGCATCCACAGGGAGCTGGCCCTTCCGATGATCTCCTCTGATTTTGCATCCCGGATGAGGAAATATCTTGGAAAGAATGTATGCCGGACCGGATTGTGAAAGGTTTCCAGGCGGACATTGTCTCCCAGCACAGGGAAGCGCTCCATCTCGAGCTGCATGCGCACCACGACCCATGCAAGACGGTCCTTCAGGATGTCATCGCGGCCAAGCCCGAGCTGGTTGCAGTGCTCGACGGCCACGTCCTGCATGGCGCCGAGAATGCTCGAACACTTCCAGGTGCCCATCAGGTCGGTGTCGCTCGTGGTGATGCGATGCAAAAGAGAACAGGATTTCAGCATAGACATTCCTCCGGTCTGGTCATGTGCGCGTCAGAAAGGATTCTGGTCATCAGAACCCGACAGAAAGTATGACGCAATCTCGGAAAAGCACTGCTTGCAGATGGGCTTTCCTTTGTAGTCGATGGCATCCAGGGAGGTGCCGCAGAAGACACAGCCCGGATCATACTTCTTCAGAACAATGGCATCACCGTCGGTGAAAATCTCGATGGATTCGTTCTGACTGAAGCCAAGACTGCGACGCAGTTCCACGGGAAGAACAATTCTCCCCAGACTGTCAAGCTGGCGAACAACACCGGTGGATTTAATCAAGGGAGCACCTTCTTTCGATAATCAGCTCAGTGAAGGAATCAGTTCAGAGAAGAGAATCTGGCTGGAATCATGTGTTCACATGGCAGGATGCAGGCATGTTCCCTGAAAAATGTGTCAGGGAATGTGTTCAGGAAAAGTTTAAGATAGATGCAAGTTTTGTCAAGAAACGGAGGGCAGCCTGCCAGCGCCCTTTCGAATTTCTGATCAATCGGATATAATGGTGACAGATTCCTGGATACAGTCGTTTGACAGATGAAAAAGCTGGCTGGAGGTGGGTTATCATGGATCCGGAGATGGAGTCAAGGGCTGTTGCCAAGTCCGCCATCCGCCTGACCTTGACAGACACAAGGGCAGAGGAAAGCGCGATGAAGGAGCAGCTCATGCAGGAAGGGATCCGGTGTGTCGCCATGGATTTCGGCGGGGATTATCTTTCCAGCATTCACAAAATGATGGAAAAGATTGTCTCCCTGGCCAAGCGGGATGATGTCATTGCGCCTGTTCATCGCGAGGAAGGCGCGGTGGCCGGGGCTGCCAGGGACGCGCTTTATCAGGTTGCATCCAAGGCAACGGGCCTGTCCGTGGGCGGTAAAATTGCAGTCGCACGGCTCGGGGAGCACGTAGCTGTGGCTGCTTTTTTCGGCGTTGGTCTCGGGCACCTCAACGAGGTGTGCATCGGGATGAGCCACCGCAGCCTGTGACCTCTGTGGGGATCCCGGGTGCGTGGAACACTGAATGAACAGCAGGAAATAAAATCGACTTAAAAATGGAAATGGAGGACAATGGTGTGTCTTTGAGTATTGCCATGGATGGCCCTGTCGGGGCTGGAAAATCATCGATTGCCGATGCGGTAGCAAAGCGGCTTGGCATTCTGCATCTGGATACCGGTGCCATGTACCGGGCCGTAGGTGTGATGGCCCTTCGGGAAAAGATCGCAGAGGATGAGCAGGAGGTCAGCCGGAAGGTACAGGACTGGAAGGTGGATGTCCGGTACGTGACGGGGGATGACGGCGAGGGCCGGCAGCATACGTTTATCTGCGGGGAGGATGTAACAGCCTATCTCCGGGAAGAGGCAACAGGCAAGGCAGCTTCGAAGGTGGCTACCTATCCGGCAGTGCGGCGCGCCATGGTAGAAACGCAGCAGCGCCTTGCTGCCGAGCAGGATATGCTTCTTGACGGAAGAGATATCGGTACAAGAGTGCTGCCTTCTGCCACGGTCAAGATCTATCTGACAGCCTCGGACGAGGTCCGGGCAAGACGACGTCTCCTTCAGCTGCAGGAGCAGAATCCCGGAGAAAATGTCTGTTTTGAAACCGTCCTCGAGGATCTGAGGAAGCGGGATGAACCGGACATGAACCGGGAGACGGATCCGCTCAGGCAGGCAGAAGATGCGATTTTGGTGGATTCATCGTTTTTGACGTTTGATGAGACGGTGGAGACGATCCTGCGTCATGTTTCGGAAAAGAGGGCTCAGGCATGAGCGAAGAAAAGAAAGCGCTGAGCGCTAAAAACCAGGACAATCTGCCGGCAAAACCTGTGAAACGGTCCGGTGCATATACCGCCGCAAGAGGTGTGGCAGCTTTCCTTTTTCACACCTTCGTGCCTGTTTCCTATGAGCACCCGGAGCGGCTGACCATGGAAGGCCCGTACATCGTCATTGCCAATCATTTTTCGAATTTTGATCCCCTGATCGTAGGCTATCCGATTAAGCATCGGGAAATCACGTTCCTTGGGAAAAAGGAACTGACGAAGAACGGTCTTCTGAAGAAAATGTTCGACAACATGCACATGATTGCCATCGACCGGCACAACATGGATATGGAGGCCATGCGCGCCTGCATGAGAGCACTGAAGGAGGGAGAGATCCTCGGTGTCTTTCCCGAGGGCACCCGCCATCATGCCGGGGTGATGGAAGAGCCAGCCGAGGGCGTCGGACTGATTGCGCTGCGCTCGAAGGTTCCGCTGGTCCCGGTGTACATTGACAGAAAGGCCGGTTTTTTCAGAAAAACCAGAGTCTATGTGGGAAATCCCCTGAACTATGAGGACATCAGGGAGAAGGGCATCAACCGCGAAACCTGTCACGAACTGATGGAACGGATTCAGACGTGGTATCAGGGAGCCGTGGACGGCAGACACTTCTGAGCGTACAGGAAAAAGTGACCTGAAAAAAGTTTTCAAAAAGTATTTAAATATGCAGGAATCTCTGCAAATGTGTCGAACCATAACAGATGGTAAACCGGAATTGGAGGCAATCATGCAGCTGATCGTTGCGCCCCACGCGGGTTTCTGTATGGGTGTCAGGCGGGCAGTAGAAGCTGCACGGAAGGTTGCGGATGAGAAAACACCGGCCTGTACCTATGGGGAGCTGATCCATAATCCCCAGGTGGTCAGCCAGCTTGCAGAGGCGGGTATGGAGGCCATCTCCCGGCCCGAGGAAGCAGAAGGCAGACTGGTGCTCATTCGGAGTCATGGTGTATCTCCCGATGTGCTGGAGGCTCTCAGGAAGCAGGGCAGTGAGATCCTGGATCTGACCTGTCCCTTTGTGAGCCGACTTCACACCCTGGTGGCAGAGTATTCCCGCGGGGGAAAGCCTGTGATCCTGGTGGGGGAGAAGAACCATCCGGAAGTTCAGGGAACAGCCGGATGGGCCAGAGGGCACGTGTATTATGCGGCATCCGATGAGGATGCCCGGTCACTTCCGGAGATGGAGGAGGCACTTGCCTGCGTTCAGACCACGTTCCCGAAAGAAAAGTGGGAGGAGATCCTGCGGATTCTTCGGGAAAGGGTTCGAAATCTCAGGGAAGAATGCACGATCTGTTCTGCCACGGCCACGAGACAGCAGGAGGCGAGGGAACTCGCCGGAAAAGCTGATCTTATGATTGTGGTGGGCGGAAAAAAGAGCGCCAACACCAGAAAACTGTACGATCTATGCCGTGAACTGTGCCCACAGACGCTGCTCGTGGAGTCTGCTGACGAGCTGATGCATGATCTGAAGATGTCCGATACCATGACCATTGGAGTTACCGCCGGTGCCTCCACGCCGGATGACTCACTTAAGGAGGTTCTCACTCATATGACCGACATGGAGATCAAGACCCAGGAAAACACAGAAGATACCGCTTCGACCGACTTCATGGCTGAAGTGGATGCCACACTGGTGACACCCCGCGCAGGCCAGACACTCATGGGCACTGTGGTGCAGATCACGGACGATGAAGTGTGTGTCAACATTCACTCCAAGTCTGACGGCCTGATCAAGCGTGCTGATCTGGCTCAGCCCGACGTCAAGCTCGGCGACGAGATTGAAGTGGAAGTTGTCAAAGTCAACGACGGCGAGGGCAATGTGGTGCTCAGTCAGCGCAACATTGTCAATCGGAAGGCCTGGGAAGCACTGATGGCCAAGTATGAAGCCGGCGAGTATGTGGATGGCGTCGGCAAGGAGGCCGTCAAAGGCGGTCTCCTTGCGGTGGTCGACGGGATTCGCGCCTTCATTCCTGCCTCCCAGATTGCTCCCCGCTACGTCGAGAAGATCGACGAGTTCGTGGGCAAGGACATGAAGCTCAAGATCATCGAGCTGGACAAGTCCAAGAAGCGTGTGGTGGCCAGCCGCAAGGCCGTGATCCTCGAGGAAGCAGAAGCTCGCAAGCAGGAAGCATGGGACCGTCTGGAAGAGGGCGTCATCATTCATGGTGTTGTCCGTCGTCTGGCCGACTTCGGTGCTTTCGTGGACGTGGGCGGTGTGGACGGCCTGGTGCACATCACCGACCTGAGCTATGCCCGCATCCATCATCCCAGCGAAGTCGTCAAGCCCGGCCAGGAGATTGATGTGAAGATTCTGAGCCTGGACCGCGAGCGTCAGCGCATTCAGCTTGGTTACAAGCAGCTCTTCCCCCGTCCCTGGGACAATGCTTCTGAGAAGTATCCCAAGGATTCCCTGGTGGAAGGCAAAGTCGTTCGCCTTGCTCCCTTCGGTGCCTTCGTGGAGCTGGAGCCCGGCCTTGATGGTCTGGTGCACATCTCCCAGCTGGCCCTGAACAAGGTGGCCAAGGTGGAAGACGCTGTGGAAGTTGGCCAGGTTGTGCGCGTGAAGGTGCTCAATGTGGATACCGAAGCAAAGCGTATCTCCCTCTCCATCCGCCAGGCAATCGAAGACGAGATGCTGGAAGCGAATGAGGAAGAGGTTGCTGATGTGGCCGAAGAAGACGTGCCTGTCGTCAGCGTGGATACCGATGAAGCCCCGGCAGCTGTGGAAGAAGCACCCGCTGAGGAATAATCGCAGTTTCCTGAATTTGTCACAAAAAAGCGGCCGCAAGGCCGCTTTTTTGTGACGGAATGTGAAAAGTCTTGGGAGGTACATCTTGAAACCGTCTGGAGACGTATGTCTGATTATCTCTGCCATGTTTTCAGGTGAACAGCCTAACTGGTGGGAAAACAACGGTCTTGTCATCTGCGCAGATGCAGGCTTTGCCCGGGCCCGATCCTTTCATCTTCAGCCCGACCTGGTCGCAGGCGATTTTGATTCCATGAAGGATACAGAACTGGCTGGGTTCACCGGGGAAGTGATCCGTCTCCCCGTGGAAAAGGATGATACGGACACGCTCTACTGCCTGAAGGAAGCAAGGCGGCGAGGATTTCACAAATTCCATCTGCTCGGGTGCCTCGGTGGAAGGCTGGATCATACCTATGCCAATCTGCAGGCGCTGTGTGACTGCGCGAAGCGCGGCGAGGAGGCAGAAATGGCGGATCATCATCATAAGGTAAGGATCTTTGCGCCCGGTACATATACGATCCCAAGGGAGGAAGACAGAAAGCTCTCCTTTTTTGCCTATTCGGAAAAGGCATCGTGCGTTGAGCTTTGCGGGTGCAAATGGAATCTGCATGGAGCTGTGCTTGATAATTTCTATCCGCTTGGCGTCAGCAACGCGTGGGCGGAGGAGGAAGCTGTACTTTCCTTCGCATCCGGTATGATCCTCATGATCATCTCCTCCGACCCTGCCTGATCAGAAGTGACAGGAACATCATGTTGACTGACTCGGCCTATATTGGACAGAAAATAACCAGTTTACACAAATTGGCGAATACATCCTGTTTTTCTCGCTTTTTCGGATGATGGAACTTGAGAAGGCCCCAAAAAGGTGCTACAATGGCTCACAAAATTGACGTCCCACACATGAGACGCAATTTTTTCATCATGATCAGGAGGTTGGACATGGTTCAGATTGGCGAGCTGATTCAGGAAGGCAGAAGCAAGCGGATGTATGCTACAGACGATCCGCGGCAAGCCATTCTGTACTTCAAGGACGAGGCCATGGCATACAATGGTCTCAAACGGGGACGCATTCTCGGAAAAGGCGAAGTCAACAATGCGGTGTGCCGCACATTTTTTGAACTGATCACGGACAATCACATTCCAAACCATTATATTTCTCAGGTGGACAGCCGCCAGAGCCTGATCTGGCGTTGCAACATGATCCCCATCGTCGTGATGGTCCGAAACCGCGTGGCAGGGACACTGGCAGAGCGGACCGGCCTCCCGATGGGCAAGGTCATGGATCCGCCGGTGGTGGAGTTCACCTATAAGAGGCCGGACCTTGACAATCCGCTGATCAATGTCAGCCATATTCTGGCCATGAAGCTGGCCAGCCGCTCCGAGATGGACTATATTACGGCCGTGGCGCTGAGAATCAATGAGATCCTCTCTGCCTACATGGATGAGATCGATATCGAGCTGATCGATTTCAAACTGGAGTTTGGGCGGCTTGACGGGGAGATTCTCGTGGCGGATGAAATTTCGCCGGATGTGGCCAGGTTCTGGGATGCCAGGACTCATGAGCCTCTGGATATTGACCGCTTCAGAAGAGACCTTGGCGATGCTGAGCAGGCGTATCAGGAACTTCTGCACCGGATGATGGGGATGGAGGAATGAATGTGCCTCAGACCTTTCGGGTCTGCCTTGCCTGCATGCTGATGGTTCTTTCTCTCTTTGCCGTCTCCCTGGCGGATGAGACAGGCGCGTTTCCTCCCCTTACAGCGGAAGGCTTTCTGCCGGAGGGCAGCGAGGAATTCCTGTATGAGGATGCACAGGGCGGTGTGTGGCGCTATGCGTCCGATACATTGAGAGTGGAGATCTTCCGGCTGGAGGAAAATAAGCCCAACCATGTCTGGTACGAGGCGGAAGTCTGGACCAAGGACGACGTTCCCCACATGATTGCCAACGATCCGGACAAGCGGATGACCTCCCTTGCCTACCCATATCGGATCGCAAGGAAGTACCAGGTGGTGCTGGCGATCAACAGCGATTTTGCGCACCTGCGGATCTCCCAGAAGGCGAAGGCCGGGATCATCCTTCGGGAAGGCCAGATCGTAAAGGATCAGGGCAAGGCGAGGAACAGGAATCAGTTCCCCAATCTGGATACTCTGGCGATCTTTCCGGATGGTGACATGCAGGTGTTCTACTCCGATGAAAAGACGGCGGAGGAATACCTGGAGATGGGTGCCCGGGATGTGCTGGCCTTTGGCCCGTGGCTGATCCGGGACGGTGAGATCAACGAAGAAGGCATCAAAAAGTATGGTACCGGCTCTGCCCAGAGGACCGGGGTTGGCATGATTGAAAAAGGCCATTATGTGTTTGTGATGGTGGAGGGAAGGCAGAAGGGGACAACCTCGGGTGCGTCCATCGCCTTTGTGGCATCCAGACTCCAGGCAAAGGGCTGCCAGGTGGGTTTCAATCTCGACGGCGGCCAGTCATCTGCCATCGTGTTTATGGGCAAGCAGATCTGCACTGTTGTCAACTCATCCGGGAACAAGGCCTCGGCCAGAAAAGCCGCTGAGATTCTGGGTATCGGTCACAGCACCCTTGTGGCCGGGGATGATGAAAAAATGAGTGACCAGTAATTCAACTATGAGTTGTATCCGAATTTCGCCGATTGCCGGCGATTCTGGAAAAAACCGGTTGATAAAAACATATTCTTTGATAAAATAGAGCGGTGTGTTTTGAGCGGCAGACACTCAAATAACACTGGGCGACTGCCCGAAAAACGCAGGAGGTTATAGACATGAGCTTTACCAAGACCAAGACGCCCGATGGCGTAATTACCCTTCACTGCACTGTCTCCAAGAATGATGCGGCTGTGGCCGGATACCATGAGCTGAAGGGACAGTACAGAGTGCCCGGCTTCCGCCCTGGCAAGGTGCCGATGGCCTACCTTGAGAGAATGGTCGGACGCCCCATGCTGGTGTCGTATGGCATTTACACCATGGCAGACAGGGAACTCAAGGAATATAACAAGGGTGATGCAGAAAACTATTTCGGCCAGCCCGGACTGGTCGAGGATTCTGTGGACCTGTCTGATGAGGAGAACGTGACCTTCGACGTGACGCTCCCTGGCATGCCGGAAGTCACAGTACCTGAGCTGAGTGAGATCAAGGTGCCCTATGAGGATATGGAATACACAGATGACATCCTGGAAGATAGGATCCAGCGGGATCTCAAAGCCCATGAGCGCAAGGTCATGATTGAGGACAAGGGTGTGGCCGAAGGTGATCATGTGGTGGTGGACATTACGGCTGTATGTGATGGCCAGGATGTGCCCGGTCTCAAGGAAGATAACCGCGAACTGGTCCTTGGAAACCATTACCTGGTGCCCGGCTTCGAGGAAATTGTCGTTGGCATGAAGGCCGGCGAGGAGAAGGAAGGGGAGATTACTTTCCCTGAGACCTTCGACAGAGCCCCCGAGGTACAGGGAAAGGCCGTCACCATGCATGTGACAGTCAAGAACGCCTTCGATCTGGAAGTGCCTGAACTCAATGACGAGTATGTGGCAGACACCACCGAGTTCGAAAACGTGGCTGCCTATCGTGAGGATATGGCTAAGAGGGTACAGAAGGACATTGAGGATCAGAATCGTCTGATGCGTATGGATATGATTATTTCCATGATCGTCTCCAAGTGCAATGTGACGTTCCTCGATCCAGTGAAAGAATTCCTGGTGAACTATGAACTGACCAACCAGAGCGGCCGCGATGGAGCCAAGCTCAGGAAAGAAATTGCCAGCATGCAGGGCGGCGATATCTATCTGCAGAGCATGGAAAATGACATCCTGAATAACTATGCGGCGAACCTTGTCATCGACAAGCTGCTCGAAATGCTCGAGGTTGATGCCACAGATGAAGAAGTGGATCAGGAGCTTGAAAAGAGCGCTTCCGGCAAGTCGGCTGAGGAACTCAGGAAGCTTCTGAGCGAGTCCCAGCTTGAGAATGTAAAGCATCAGGTGAAGGTCAACAAGCTCTACGAGCTTCTGCCTGAGAAGGTCCAGCTGGTCAGCCCCGATGATATGGATCTGGACGACGCGACCGAAGTGCCTGTGAGCACGGAAGAGGAAACCAAGCCCCAGGAATAAAACAGCAAGGACCATGGCGGCCGGGATGTCCCGGGCGCCATTTCGTCTGAAAGATGCTTTTTATATCCTGTGCAAAATGTGGCCGAACATTTGTTCGGCGCAGATATTTTCTTAACGCGCTGACTGTCCCGACGGAAAAAGCATTTCTTTTTCCCGGGAAGAGAAAGGATCACGCATGTCATTTATTCCCTATGTGGTAGAGCAGACCAATCGCGGTGAGCGGTCTTACGACATCTACTCCCGGCTCCTCAAAGACAGGATCGTCTTTCTGGGCGGAGAAATTGACGACAATGTAGCCAATGCCGTGGTGGCACAGCTCCTGTTTCTGGAGATGGAAAATCCCGACGCGGATATTTCCCTGTATATCAACAGTCCTGGCGGATCTGTCACAGCCGGCATGGCCATTTATGATACGATGCAGTACATCAAGCCTCATGTCCGCACGGTCTGCATCGGCATGGCTGCCTCTATGGGCGCCTTCCTGCTGATGGCCGGCGAAAAGGGCAAGCGGCTTGCGCTTCCCAACGCTGAGGTCATGATCCACCAGCCCCTCGGCGGTGCTCAGGGCCAGGCGACCGATGTGGCGATCCGTGCTGAATGGCTGATGAGGACAAAGAAGAAAATGCTCAGCATGATGGCGGATATGACGGGCCAGAGCCTGGAAAAACTGAGCGTGGACTGCGAGCGGGATTATTTCATGACCGCTGAGGAAGCGCTGGACTATCATATCATCGACGAAATTTATCAGCCGCGGGCGAGCGAAAAGAAGTAAGCGACGGAGGACAAGACCACACATGCCAAAAGATGACACCTATCGCAATGTCATGCATCGCTGCAGTTTCTGCGGTCGCCCGCAGAACCAGGTCAAACGCCTGGTGGCTGGACCAAACGTCTTCATCTGCAATGACTGTATCGATCTGTGCAAGGATATCCTTCAGGAAGAAACCCAGGGCACAAAGCAGAATTTCAAACAGTCAGGTCTGATGACCCCTATGCAGATGAAGGCCGGACTGGATGAGTATGTGATCGGACAGGACAGCGCGAAGAAAGCCCTCTGCGTCGCGGTGTACAACCATTATAAGCGAATCGGTCAGAAGAATCAGGATAACGATTCCATTGAGCTGCAGAAGTCCAACATCCTCATGGTGGGACCCACGGGCTCCGGCAAGACGTATCTTGTGCAGAACCTGGCAAAGATGCTGAATGTGCCCTTTGCCATTGCGGATGCCACCAGCCTGACCCAGGCAGGATACGTGGGCGAGGACGTGGAGAATGTACTCCTCAGACTCATTCAGGCTGCCAACATGGACATCAAGCAGGCTCAGCGGGGCATCGTGTACATCGATGAGATCGATAAGATCACGAGAAAGAGCGAGAACCCCTCCATTACCCGTGACGTGAGCGGTGAGGGCGTGCAGCAGGCACTGCTGAAGATCCTGGAAGGAACCGTGGCCAACGTGCCCCCGCAGGGAGGACGGAAGCATCCCAACGGAGAAGTCATCCCGATCGATACCACAGATATTCTCTTTATCTGCGGTGGCTCGTTTGAGGGCATTGCCCCGATCATCGAAAGCAGGATCGGAAAGAAGCTGCTGGGCTTCGGTGCAGAGCTGAAGAATGAGAAGGAGGACAACCTCTCCAAGGCGCTTGAGCACCTCGAAACAGAGGACCTCGTGAAGTTCGGCCTGATTCCCGAGCTGGTTGGCCGTCTGCCCATCACCGTGACACTGGATGCCCTGGACGAGCAGGCACTGGTGAATGTGCTGACGGAGCCCAAAAACGCTCTGTGCAAGCAGTATCAGAAGCTGCTTGGCATGGACGGCGCCGAACTGGAATTCACCGAGGAAGCGATCCACGCCATCGCGAAGGAAGCCATCGAGCTCAAGACGGGTGCACGCGGTCTGCGCGCGATTGTGGAGCGGATCATGATGGACACCATGTTCGAACTGCCGGACATCAAGGATGCGAAAAAATGTCTGGTGGACGAGGATGCCGTCAGGAAGGGCGGCAAACCAAAGCTTCTGGACAAGGCAGGAAAGCTGCTTGGCGGAGAGCCACCAAAGCGCCTGACGAAAAAAGCAGGATAAAAACTTATAAGCGCCACCTGGGAAGGTGGCGCTTATTCAAACGCCCTTAGAAGAAAACCATCAAAATTAATCTATCAAAAAGATGGAAAAGCCCCTTGCGTAAGAACAGAAGCCGTGGTAATATAGACACGTTGACCGGATGACATGGGGTTTTAGCTCAGCTGGTTAGAGTATCACGTTGACATCGTGAGGGTCGATGGTTCGAGTCCATTAAACCCCATTGCGAGTTTTCTACTGAAACGTAGAAAACTCGTTTTTTTCTTTCTACAAAATGAGCTATAAGCGAGCATCCGTCCTGGGTGGAGATTGTCAGGCGATTCCTGTACTCAGTATCCGGTCTGGAAAGAGATGAAATGTCCATCTTGGTCAAAATGACACAGGAATTGCACTCTTTCTGTTTGGAAATTTCTGATTTTCTGATAGAATCTTCATCAGGACCGGCAGGATGAGGTATTCGAATTTCATACATGAAATCACAGCACCCTGCTGCAGATTTGAGGAGGTACATATGGCTGGGATTCAGTTTGACAGGGAACGGGTATTGAAGGCCATCGACAGCGTGGTCCATCAGACGATGAACATGGACATGACCTGGGACTGGCCCTGCGGGGTAGCGTACTATGGCATCTGTGAAGCAGCTAGGGTGACGGGCAAGGAAGAATATCTGCAGCTGGTAAAAGACAGGGTGGACGAATATGTCCAGCTGGGTCTCCCTGTATGGACCGTCAACACCTGCTCCATGGGCCATGCGATGCTGACCCTGCACGCATGGACCGGGGATGAGCAGTACAAAAAGATCGCAGAGAGCAAGATCGACTATCTGAGGAACAAGGCTCTGAGGTTTGGGGATCATGTGCTGCAGCACACGGTGAGTGCCAAGAATGATTTTCCGGAGCAGTGCTGGGCGGACACCCTCTTTATGGCGGCCTTCTTTATGCTCAGGGCCGGTGTCATGTGGAACGATGCCGCTCTCGTGGACGATGCCCTGAACCAGTATTACTGGCACATCCAGTATCTGCAGGACAGGAAGACGGGACTTTGGTACCATGGGTACAACAACATTGAGAAGGGGCACATGTCCGGTTTCTACTGGGGCCGCGCCAATGCATGGGCAGCCTACACCATGAGTGAAGTATCCCGCGTGCTGCCCGAGTGCTATCTGTACCCGAAGTATATGGACGTTGCTGGATCACTCTCCGAGCAGCTGGCGGCCATCAAGCATCTGCAGACCGAAAACGGCCTGTGGCGGACGATTCTGGACGATCCGGAGAGCTATGAGGAAGTCAGTGCCAGCGCCGGCATCGCAGCTGCCATGGTCAAGCGGGGCAATCCGCTGTACCTCAAGTATATCAACCGCAGCGTGGAAGGCATTCTTCAGAACATTACCGAGGAAGGCCGCGTGCTGAACGTATCCGGCGGCACCGCTGTCATGAAGGACCGGGAGGGCTACAGGAACATTTCCCGCGACTGGACACAGGGCTGGGGACAGGGGCTGGCACTCGCGTTCCTGGCAAGTGTTCTGGAAAGCGCAGGACAGCAGGGCGACGGCGCGCTGTAATATATACCGATTTTCGCAAAGATCCGGAACGGGTATAGAAGGAGACAATTCTCGTGAAAGAAATGGATAAATCGTTTTCTATCAGCGATGAGGCGCTGCATCAGGGGGATTTCACCCTGCCTGGCGAATCCGGCTATGAAGCGCTGACGCTGGAGCTGGCACAAAAGTGGGGTGCCGATGTCATCCGCGACAGTGACGGTACGAAGCTTTCGGATGACATTGTGAAGGCAGGATACAGGATCTATTCCACGATCTGCATCATCCGCCAGCACAATGCCTTTGCAGAGGCGCATCCGGATGCGCAGCAGGAATGCTTCCTGTCCTCAAAGCCCGTGATGGCCCTGTCCTCCTCTGTATCCATCCAGCTTATGGACGGATACTTCAGGGAGCAGTTTGAGCTGAACACATCCCCCGAATCCATTGCTTACTGGCAGGTATGGGACAGAACTGAGAATGCGCTGGTCGACGCATCCGCCTGGAAGTTCCGGGACGGGACAGTTGAGATCGAAGGTGCGAAGCCCTATCATCTCTACACGGTGTCTTTCCTGTGCTGGCGCATATGGGAAGAGATCAATATGTACAACCATACCACCAACAACTGGACCTCGGAGCACCTGCGGCAGCTGGATCCAAGGCATCCTCTGGCGTGGGCATATCTGAAGGAATGGCTGAATGACTGGTGTGTCAAAAATCCCGATACAAATGTGGTGCGGCTCACCTCGCTGTTCTACAATTTTGTGTGGATCTTCGGGGATGACGAGCGCAGAAAGAGCATGTTCACCGATTGGGCAAGCTATGACTTTACGGTGAGCCCGGCAGCCCTGAAGGCCTTTGAGGAGCAGTATGGCTATGCCATGACCGCGGAGGATTTTATCCAGAAGGGACATCTGCAGCCCACGCACCTCCCGCCGACGGATCACAAGCGGGACTGGATGCAGTTCATCCAGAAGTTTGTGGCTGAAAAGGCTAAGGAACTGGTGGAAATCATTCATGCGCACGGCAAGCAGGCTTATGTCTTCTATGATGACAGCTGGGTAGGCCTGGAGCCCTATGGGGAGTTCTTCAGCAAGGTCGGGTTTGACGGCCTGATCAAGTGCATCTTCTCCGGTTTTGAGTGCAGGTTATGTGCTGGTGCCGAGGTGCCAACCCATGAGATTCGCCTGCATCCCTATCTCTTCCCTGTGGGCCTTGGCGGTGCTCCCACCTTTATGGAGGGCGGGCACCCCGAAAAGGATGCCATGGAGTACTGGCTGCATGCCCGCCGTGCCCTGCTGCGGCAGAGTGTGGACCGCATCGGCCTTGGCGGGTACCTCCATCTGACGCAGGGCTTCCCGGCCTTCAATGACACGATTGAGCAGATCGGCAAGGAATTCCGCCTGATCAAGGCTCTGCACAAAGAGGGCGCTCCCGTGACCTGCCCCGTGAAGGTCGCCGTCTTGCATACCTGGGGTTCTCTTCGCTCCTGGACGCTGTCCGGACACTTCCACGAGACCTTCATGCACACCCTCATTCATGTCAATGAGGCGCTGTCCGGTCTCCCTGTGGACGTGAAGTTTGTCAGCTTTGAGGACATGGGAAATGGCGCTCTCAAGGACGTGCAGGTGGTCATAAACGCGGGCCGGGCAGGGGATGCCTGGAGCGGCGGCGATGCCTGGAAGAGCGAGAAACTGGTCAGCACCCTCACACAGTTTGTCCATGACGGCGGTATGTTCCTGGGTATCGGGGAGCCGTCTGCTGTGGAAGGATACAGCACCTTCTTCAGGATGGCCCATGTCCTTGGCGTAGATGAGGACACAGGTATCTATGCATGCCATGCGACATGGAACTATGAACCTGAGGATGCACCCATACATCTTGTGCCGGAATCCATGCCGGCGCAGGACCACATCCGCCTGACCGATCCTGACACGCAGGTGTGGCTTGAGCGGGACGGCATGCCCCAGTGCACGATGCATCCCTTTGGGAAGGGCTGCGGCGTGTATATGAGCGGTTTTGCAGTGACACCCGAGAGCACGCGCATGCTGCTGGATCTGCTGTGCCTGGCATCCAAGGACGCAGGGAAGTATCTGTCTGACACATGGAAGGTGGAAACAGCCTTCTATCCTGCATCCCGCGTGCTGGCCGCCGTCAATGAGACGGGGGAGACAGTCACGGCAAATGTGGATCTTGGGGAGAAAAAGCTGACAGTGAGTCTCAATCCCTATGAGATGAAAACCATTCAGATCTGATGACATACAAAGGCTGCCGCAAAATGCGGCAGCCTTTTGTATCGAGTTTCGTTCATCATGACGGGCACTTTTCGAAGAGAAGATAGATTGATGCCTTCTCATGCGGTTGGAGCGGAGGCTTCTTCCCGTGCTTCCGGGGGAAGGAGTTCATAGAGCCGGTTGAGCAGCTCAGTGCGCCCGCTCCCGTCCTCGCTGGAAAAGCAGATGATCTGCCAGGGCTGGACCAGAAGAGCGCGGCAGATGGGGGCCAGCTGCTTCTGCCTGGCACCACGGCTGATCTTGTCGCACTTCGTGGCGATGACCGTGAAAGGAATTCCCATCTGGCGGAGGAAGGTGTTCATCTGGACATCATCCTCTGTGGGCTCGTGCCGGATATCCACCAGGCAGAAGACATGGAGCAGCTCGTCGGAATGCTCAAAATATTCCTGCATCATGGTGCCCCATCTGGCCTTCTCCTGCTTGTCGACCTTGGCAAAGCCGTAACCCGGCAGATCCACGAGGTGAAAGAGACGGTTCAAGAGAAACACGTTGATCAGACGGGTCTTTCCGGGAGTGGAGCTGGTGCGGGCCAGCTTATTTCGCCGGCACAGCCGATTGATGAGGCTGCTCTTGCCCACATTGCTCTTGCCAACCACCGCGATCTGCGGCAGGCCTTTGCCCTCAAAGTCCGTGTACTGAGGCATGGAGGTCACAAAATCGGCCGACTTGATCTCCATGAGAGGTTCTTCCTTTGGCGCAGCCTTCCGGTAGTCAGGCTTCGGGGTGTTTTTCTTTGGATCCATGGATACCTCCTGTCTTTCAGGTGGCGCTATCTGGTGCCTGATATGGTTCCGGCAGGCGAATGAGTGCTTCCTTCAGCACTTCCTCAATGGTCTCTGCGGGGACAACGCGGAACTGGGAGAGGACATAAGCGGGGATCTCCTCCAGATCCTTCACGTTCTCCTTGGGAATGATGAGCACCCGGATGCCGGCACGGTATGCGGCCAGGGTCTTCTCCTTGAGCCCACCGATGGGAAAGACGCGGCCACGGAGTGTGATTTCACCGGTCATGGCTACATCCTGCCGGACCGGAATCCCGGTCAGCGCAGAGGACAGACAGGTGATCAGGGTGACACCGGCGGAGGGCCCGTCCTTCTTGATGGCGCCTTCCGGCAGGTGAATGTGCACGTCGAGCTTACTGTAGAAATCAGGATCCAGGCCGAGATAGGCGCTGTGGGCACGAACCCAGCTGAAGGCGGCCTCGGCAGATTCCTTCATGACATCGCCGAGCTTGCCTGTCAGCTGCAGCTTGCCTTTGCCAGGCATCGTAGTGCATTCCACCTCCAGCGTCTCGCCGCCCACCTCCGTGTAGGCAAGGCCGTTGACGATGCCGACCCGGGGCTCCTTCTCCGGCATTTCGCGGGTATAGCGCACGGCACCGAGATAGTGATGAATCCGCTCTTCATCCAGGTCCAGGTGGGATGCCGCTGTGTCCAGCATTTCCACCACGGACTTGCGGACCAGCTTGGCTAGGGTGCGCTCGAGCGTTCTGACACCGGCCTCCCGGGTATACCCTTCTATGACTGCGCGCATCTGGTCCTTGGAGATGGAGAGGCTGTCCTCGCTCAGACCATGGGCGGCCAGCTGCTTTGAGAAAAGGTGCCGTGAAGCAATCTGGAGCTTTTCCTCCTCTGTGTAGGAAGGCACCTCAATGATCTCCATCCGGTCAAAGAGCGGGGCGGGAATGGTGTCGGTGGAGTTGGCGGTGGTGATGAACATGACCTTGCTCAGGTCAAAGGGAATCTCCATATAGTGATCGCGGAAGGCGTTGTTCTGCTCAGCGTCCAGCACCTCGAGCAGGGCCGAGGCGGGATCGCCCCTCGAATCACTGCCCATCTTATCGATCTCATCAAAGAGGAAGACAGGGTTCTGGACACCGGCCTGGCGAAGGCCCGAGATGATCCTGCCGGGGATGGCACCGAGGTATGTGCGCCGGTGGCCGCGGATCTCGGCTTCATCGCGCACGCCGCCAAGGGACATCTGGACGAACTTGCGGCCCACGGCCTTGGCGATGGCCCGCACTATGCTGGTCTTGCCCACGCCGGGAGGTCCCACAAAGCAGAGGATCGGGCCCTTCAGATCCTTTTTGACCTGGAGCACCGCGAGATATTCGATGATGCGTTCCTTCACCTTTTCGAGGCCGTAGTGGTCCTCAGAGAGGACCTTCCGTGCACTCTCGAGATCCAGATTGTCCTCTGTCGTCTTGTCCCAGGGGAGATCCAGGATCCACTCGATATAGTTGAGGGACATGGTGATTTCCGGTGTGCCGGGGGACATTTTGGAGAGACGCTCGATTTCCTTCAGGCACTTGTCCCGGGCTTCCTCGTTGAGGTTCGTCTTTTCCATCCGCTCCCTGAGCGCCACCGCCTCGGATCCGTCACCCTCACCAAGCTCTGTCTGGACTGCATGGAGCTGCTCGCGCAGATAGTAGTCCTTCTGGTTTTTCTCCATGGCCTTTTTGATCTTGAGCTGGATGCTCTTCTCGATATCGGCAAGCTCCATATCGCGCAGCAGCTTGGCGGAGAGAAGCTCCAGGCGGCGCTGGACATTCATCTCGCACAGGATATCCATCCGGTCCTCCAGCTTCGGCAGCACAGAGGAAGCTACGGCATCCGCAAACCCTTCCGGATCCTCCATGGAAAGAAGACCGTCCAGGGCTTCGGGCGTCATCTGCTCGCTGGTGTGAATGTAGTCCGCCAGGTTGTGTTTGGCGGCTGTATGGGTGGCAATCAGCTCGGTGGTGACGGGGATGGGGGCACGCCCGTCCTCCTTGACGCCAGCCCAGAGTCCTCCGCGGTCCTCATACACAGTGTCCAGCGGGACACGCTTGCTGCCCTCCACCAGAATGCGGATCACATCGCCCGGGAGGTTCATGATCTGCAATATGGTGCCCAGGGTGCCCACGGGATAAAAGGCGTCCTTGGTGGACTCAGGCTGTCCTTCTTTTTTCTGTGTCACCAGGAGAATCTGTCGGTCAGCCTCCATGGCAGCCTCAAGGGCAGCGAGGGAGAAGGCACGGCCTACATCGAAATTAAGCGCCATCTGAGGAAACAGCATGGCGCCTTGCAGTGGGAGAAGCGGATAAGCAGTGATCTTTGCGTTGTTTTGCTGAAAAGCCATAAAGTCCTCCCATGGACGTAATTACTGTCTTGACATGCGCACGAGGCGCAGAGCAGAGTATACAACACACGGCGCTTTTTTAAAAGGTCCGGGTGGGCTGTCCAGTGCGATGAGGGCACTGCGAAAGCACTGCATAAAGGCGATGAAAAGGGCCGCTGAAAAGAGAGAGAAAAATTTGACACTCTGATCTGATGTGTGTTAGCATAAGAACAGGCGAAAACCCAGAAAAAAAGCAGGAGATGAAACAGTATGCTGAAGACAATGTTCCCTGGCATTGATCGTGCCTCCTCAGCCCTCGGCTTTGGATGCATGCGTTTGCCCACAAAAGAGGACGGCACCATCGATGAAGCCCAGGCGATCCAGATGATCCGCAGAGGCATCGATGCAGGCGTTCTGTATGTGGATACAGCTTATCCCTATCACGGGGGAGAGAGCGAGAGGCTGGTGGGCAAGGCACTGAAGGACGGATACCGCGAGCGGGTGATTCTGACCACCAAGCTGCCCTGCTGGAAGGTGGAAAAGCATGAGGACATGATGAATCTTCTGGACGAGCAGCTGGAAAAGCTGCAGACAGACCACGTGGATTTTTATCTGCTTCATGCCCTGAATGCCGAGCGATATAAGAAGATGAAGGAACTCGGGTACAAAGAGTTCATGGACGAAGCCCTGCGGCTGGGAAAGATCCGCTATCCTGCCTTCTCCTTCCACGATGAGCACGATGTGTTCATGGAGATTCTCCACGATTATCCATGGAAGATGTGTCAGGTGCAGATGAACATCCTGGACGGAGACAAGCAGGCCGGCTTAGATGGTATTCGGGAGGCCGGACGGCTCGGCATCGGGGTGGTCATCATGGAACCCCTTAGAGGCGGTCTTCTGGCGGACCCGCCGAAGGAAGTGCGGGAAGTATATGCAGCGGAAAAAGAGACAAGGTCACCTGTGGAGTGGGCCTTCCGGTATCTTTACACCATGCCGGAGATTATCACGATTCTGTCCGGCATGTCCGACATGCAGCAGGTGGAGGACAACCTGAGGATCTTTGAGAAGGCCGAGCGGTGCGATATCTCAGAGGAAGAAAAACACCTCTATGAGACGGTCAAGGAGACCTATCTCAGCCGCATGAAGACAAAGTGTACAGGCTGTGCCTACTGCCAGCCCTGCCCCAGGGATGTGGCCATTCCCAAGATTTTCCAGGGCTTTGACCGGAGCCTTTTGAGTGAGAAGGGCTCGTTCAAGGGCGGCTATGCCAGGATTGTGGAGGACAAGGCGGATGCATCCAGGTGCATTGCGTGCAGAAAATGCGAGCGCGCCTGCCCGCAGCATCTGCCCATCGTTCGTTACCTGCAGGAGATCCGGGCCGTATGTGAAGGATAAAGCAATACCAGAAAAAGAGCACGCGAGGGCGTGCTCTTTTCTAACGCGCAATATGCAGCATCTTCTTCAGTTTCGGCTCCCACCGTGTCACATAGGTCATCGTGAGCGGTGTAAGAAGGTAGTCGTAGAGGAAGAGGCACAGGATCATTGCGGCAAAGAAGGCGATGGTGAGTGCCACACCCATCTCCTCGAATTCCCCGAGTATGGCATTCAGGGGGAAGAGCAGGGTCAGAAGGCCATACATGCAAAGAAGGGATAAGGAGAAAAAGAAGAATTTCACAAGCATGCGAAGAGGCTTACTCCGGATCTTATCCACCTGCCATTTGAGGATGGGCCAGTAGCCGAAAAAGAGATAGAACAGAGCCATCTCCTTTTCAAACCCCAAGAACAGGGCGAGACTGGCGGTCGCCATCCAGGTCATCCAGGCGTCCTTTTTGCCGTAGGAGAGCAGCACCGGGATCAGGACAAGGCCTGAGAGAAGCGGGGCTGCGTAGGTCATAATGGGGATGAGCGCACTGGTGAGCAGCAGCACCACGCTCAGGGCGATGATCGTGCCGCAGAAAGCGAGACGCAGGCTTTCGTGATGGGCAGTTGACCGGTTCCGTGACTGTGCCATAGCTATCTCCTGTCAAGACATTGATGGGGCTAAAAAACCTTTATGCACGCGTCAGCTGCTGGATGATGGCCTGCCGCTGCGGGGTGGAGATCTGGGCAGTGAGGGAGCGGTTCTTGGTGACATTCAGCACCAGCGCGATACCGCCCATGCAGGTGACCATGTTGGATCCGCCGTAGGAAATAAAGGGGAGGGGAATGCCGGTGATGGGCAAGATACCGATGGCCATGCCGATGTTTTCCACCACATGGAAGAGCATCATGCCGGTCACCCCGATGATGATCAGCTGTCCGAACTTGTCTCTGGTGTTGTAGGCCAGATACATCATATACAGAATCAGGACCAGGTAGGCAAAAATGAGCAGCATGCAGCCGCGGAACCCCCATGCTTCCCCGATGGTGGCGAAGATGAAGTCGGTCCAGTCGGCAGGTACGTAGTTGAGCTGACTCATGGCACCGGGTACAAAGGTGCCGATTCCGTTCAGGCCTCCGGAACCGATGGCGATCTTGGACTGGGTCTGCTGATAGGCACCGCTGGCTGAATATTGTTCAGGATTGAGGAAGGCCAGAATGCGGATCAGACGATAGGAATCTGAACCGGTGGCCATGAGGAAGCCGAAGATGGCGGCAGCGCCGATGACGGCGGCAGCAGCGAGGCCCACGAGCACCTGCCAGGGGGCACCGGAAAACAGCATCATCATGGCAGCGATGACGCCAATCACGATGAGACTGCCCATTTCACCCGAGGCGATGATGACGAAGGCCGGAAGGCCGAGAATGGCAAAAACACGGATTGTATCCGGCAAGTTGCTCATGGGGATATCTTTTGTGGAGAGCACCCGGGCCAGAATCAGGATCATGGACAGCTTGGCAAATTCAGAGGGCTGTATCGTAAAGCCCCACAGAACGTCCAGCCAGGCTTTCACGCCCTCTGCCCGGTTAAAGACCCACACAACGGTGAGAAGGAACACGCTCAGATAGTAAAGGAGTGGAGCGTACCGGTTCAGCCAGACATAGGGCGCATTCATCAGAAGTACAAGCACGATGGGTGAAATGATGAACACGAACAGGGACTGCCTGATCGCATAGGATGATTCCACCACGTGGTTCCAGAAGGGCACATCCACCTCGGAGGTGGTGGAAAAGGTCGCCACGGACACGGCCACAATGCCGAAGATAGACAGGCCATAGACGAGAATGATCAGAAACCAGTCGATATGCGCCCGTGTTCTTGAGTTTTCTTGAATCAAGGAGAAACCTCCTCAAAATTGAAAAACACATGAAAGAATAAAAGAATGAGAGGTTGAAGAAAAGTAGAACCGCAAAAGCCTCAGACGCGCTTCATCTCTGCAAGTCCCGGGCGGAAAAAGCGGCTAAGCCAGGAGCGCTTCTTCCCAAAATCCGGAAAGGGTACATCCTCCTGAAGCATCCGGCCCGCGATACGTCTTATGGCAGCGGCTGCTGGACAGTCGATATCCAGCACTGTCAGATGGGAGAGCTGGGCGCGGTAGACATTGCTGTCATCCGGCATCTCGCCGAGCAGCTGCACGTCAAGGAACTGTGCACATACCTTGGCAGAGTGCATCTCGCCGCTCTCCACGAGGTCCGGAAAGAGCCGGTTGACGATCAGACGGGGCCGCGGCAGATGCTTCTTTTCCATCAGGCTGATGATCTGCTGGGCGTCACGAAGACAGAGATCATCCGGTGTAACCACGACGACCGTCTCCTGGACCGTGGCCTTCATGGAAAGGCGAAGGCCCTGTTCCATGCCTGCGGGACAGTCGATGATCACGTGATCAAATCGGGCTGCGAGCCGGGCTATCAGGTCGCGGTAAGCTTTGCCGTCCAGGTCCTTGCTCCTTGCAAACTGGGGTGCAGAGAGGAGGCACAGACCGCGGGATGCGTAGGGCCGGATCAGGGCGGCATCCAGTTCGCAGGTGCCTTCGCACACGTCCAGCAGGTCGAAGATGATCCTGTCCTGTACGCCGAAAAGATTATCCTGCCCTCTCAGACCAAAATCCATGTCCACGAGACATACGGATTTTGACCGCTCATTGAGGGCGACGGAGAGGGAGGAAGCGAGGGTGGACTTGCCCACGCCGCCCTTGCCGGAAGCAATCAGCCAGACGGTGCCCATCTTGCAGCTCCTTTCGGGGCCCGCCCGCAGATATCTGCGGGCGGGTTCAGAATGGATTCAAAAGTGTTTGAAATGAATGGCCTTTAGGGTGCCAGAGTATTTCCGATGGGCAGATCATAGTCCACTGTACGGAGATTCTTCTGGTCCAGGTACCATGTCAGGAATTCTCTTGCAGCCACTGAGGCGTTGCCGCCGCTGAGGCCGTTGGGGATGAAGACGGCCAGGGCCACCTCGGGATTATCGAAGGGGGCGTAGGCCACGAACCAGCCGTTGTTTTCCAGGTCGATGGCGGTGGTCTGAGCAGAACCTGTCTTGGCGGCAATGTCATCGCGGTATTTCCAGCCCTTGAAGTACTTGCCGGCCGTACCGTCCTGCTCGTCAACCACGCCCTTCATCCCTTCCTTGATGAGGGGGAAGTAGATGTCGGTATTTTCCAGCTTGTTCACCAGTTTTGGTGCGCGCTGGGAGAGGATCTCGCCCTCGGGGGAGGTGATGGAATCCACCAGGGACAGGTTGTAGACGTAGCCGCCGTTGGCGATGGTGCAGACATAGCGGGCTACGGCCACGGGCGTCAGCACGGTCACCGACTGACCGATGGCGGTCATAATGGTCTGGCTGCCGCCCCATTTGATGGTGTTCAGATAATTGTAGGTGTCGGAGATGATGACACGGGTGTATACCATTTCCTTGGTCATGCCCAGTTCCTCCATGAGAATGGAGCGCATCTTGGGCAGCCAGTCGTTCTGGCCGGTGTTGACGGCCATGTTCATGAGGCTGGTGGTGCACACACTCAGTCGATCGTCATCGTAGTAGATGTTCCGGCTGAGTCCCTGCTCGCGCAGGTGCTTTTTGATGGCGTTGAAGACGATGATCGGCAGGGAAGTGTCCTGATTGGCCTCGTTCATGGGCTTGGTGGGGTCAAAGAGGGTGTTCTGGCAGCCAACCACGGAGCGGACCTCGCCGGGCAGGTCGATACCTGTGCGGCTGGTGAGGCCGAACTGGGCAGCATAGCGGTAGAGCCGCTCCTCTCCGAGCCTGGATCCCAGCTCATAGAAAAAGTAATTGCACGAGTGAGTCAGACCCTCAATGATGGTCTGATTGGCATGCTTATACCGATAATTGGGGGAAATCCAGCACTTTGGTGCGGTGGATTCGTCGGAGTTGTAATTTTTGAAATAGCCCATATCGGAGATCAGTTCCGTGGGGCCAAGCTCACCTTCATTGAGCGCGCCATAGCCGGTGACCATCTTGAAAATGGAACCGGGGGTGCCGCGGGCATGAATGCCGTAATTGAGGAGCAGGTTTCTCGGATCCTGGAGAATCGTGATGGCGTCTGCGCCGCCTGAGACCAGGGCGTTCAGGTCATAGGTGGGATAGTTGGCCATGGCAAGGACCCGGTCCTCCATGTCCAGCACCACAAGGCAGCCGTGCTCTGCAAGCTGCAACGGGTATTTCTCCCAGTCGCGCACGGCGATATCTTCCTTGTTGTCCTCCAGCCAGCCTTCATCGACCAGTTTTGTCTCCTGGACAATGCGGGTATCAAGCACGTTCTCTGCGATGGCTCGCTCGGCGACCTGCTGGTAGGAGGCGTGCAGGGTGAGTTTGACGTTGTTTCCGTCCTGGGGTTCCTCATAGTCAAGCTCACGGATCACCTTGGACAACTGGTCGCGTTCCACGATCCGGTAGCCCTGCTTGGTGGAGGAATTCTGCGTCAGCCAGTCCTCCATGGAGGACTCGATGCCGTCCCGGCCGATCAGGTCATTGTAGGAATAGCCCTTGGCGGACAGCGTTCTCCACATGGCCTGGGTGGGAATGGCGCCGATGTAGCCGATGACCTGGGCGGCAAGGTTCGAGCGCGGATAGACACGCTTCGTGCCGATGGCGATCTCCATGCCGGAAAGCATCATGGACTTGGTTTCGACCTCAATGACGGTCTCATAATTGACGTCCTTTGCGATGACGATGGGCTGGGATGAGAAGACGTTCATCTGCATTTCGCAGTAGATGGCCATGACCTTGAGCATGGTCTCCTCATCCAGATTCGGTGCCACCACCGCAAACTGATAGCGGTCATAGAGCTTCTCCATGCAGTCGTTTGCCGTGGGGTAGCGGGTGGCCGTCACATAGTTGTTGCTGCGCCACTGCCGCTCGCGCGTCTCAAGGACGCTGGCGGACAGACGCTCAGGATCGCCGAAGTTGAATTCCCATTCGCCCGTCTCCTCGCTTCTCTGAATGTTGAAGGAGATGGCCATCTCGCCGCCGTTTCGCTCGATGATTTCTATGGCGTCGAGAATGGAGCGGGTGAAGGTCTGATAATTGCTCTTGGAGGACAGGGATACGTCCTTATAGAAGGTCACATTGTAGATCAGGCGATCTTCAGCCAGGATCACGGAATCCGCATCCAGAATGTTGCCCCGCTTGCCGCGCAGCACGATCTTCTTTGTTCTGCCGCTCTCGGCGCGCTCAGCATAAATATCGCTGTCCCTCAACTGCAGATTGGCAAGGAACACGGTGAGCAGGATAAAGGCTGCAAAGATGATCCCAAGGCCGATAATAAAGCGCCAGGGTGCATGCGTAATGCGCTCTTTGACCCGCCCCCAGAAGGACAGACGTTGTGTAGATGGTTGCATGGGGTGCGAAACACCTCCTTAACACAGGGGATGCAGGCCCTCCACCTGAGCCGACAGGTTTTTCAGATGGACCATTGCATCGGCTCCTGGGTGGATGAGGGCTGATAGGGTACCACCTTCGGCACGACCCGCCTGCGGATCGGATAGCCGAAGAACATGCGCAGGGGCAGCATGACGATGAGGGCAAAGATGCTGCAAAGAAGAATCGCCCAGAGCCCGCGCAAAACAAGGTTCAGTGGAAACAGAGATTCCCTCAGATAGAGATAGGCAAGATTCACGACCTCGTAAAAGACTGAATAGACCTGGGCGCACAGGAAGGTCCTCAGATACGGACTTCTGTCGCGCCCGGACTTTCCGATGTTTTTCTCATATTCCAGCTGCTGGGCGGATTTGTCTGCAAACAGGACCGAGCACAGCATGGCCACCGCCGGATAGAACAGAAGGTTCATGAGCTGGTAGGTGGAGAGCATGATCTCCATGAGAATGCCGTAAATGGCTCCGCACCAGAAGGCACGCAACCGCCCGTAGCACACCGTCACCGTCGCCATGACGGTGAAGAGCATGAAGGGTTGCAGGGAGAGAAAGGGAAAATTCGGGAGCACGCACACCTGAATGAGGTACCCGAGGAAGATGGCTGCAAACAGGAGCACCTCGCGCAGGACAGAGCGCAGAAACATATGGCCGAATCGTTCCAGTCGCTGAATCATCACTCATCCTCCTCCAGCTGCATGTCCAGCGGCCCGACGGTCAGATAGGGCGTGGGGGAGGGGGATGGCGTGGGCGTCGGTGTCCAGTTGGGGTCCGTGGTCTGGATGACCTGATATTCATAGGAGGGTGCACGTGTCGTGAGATCCTCTGTGGCGACCACAATGGTCTGAGGGGTCGGGGAAGGGGAGGGCGTGGGCGGAGGCGTGGTTTCAGCCACGACGATCACCTCCGGTGCCTCGTCGTCATCCGCGTTCGCCCGATCAAAGTAGTTCAGTGAACCGATTCGAATGGTAGGATATGGGCGGATCGACTCGAGGGGCACCAGCTCGATGCTTGCATCAGAACGGTTCTGAATGGGCTCGGGTTCCGGCTTGTAGCGAAGCACGGTGACGTACTCCAGATGTTCAAAATCCGCGGTGGGTTCCACGACAATGTATGCCTTGTTGGATTCCATGCGGCGCGTGGACTCGCGCACGGTGCCGATGGGGATGCCCTTGGGGAAGGACATGCTGACACCAGAGGTGATCACGGTATCCCCGGGACGTGGCAGGTGATCGTCCGGCAGATAGTACATGCGGCACATGGGCTGTCCGTCCACACCCAGGGATCCCCTGACAGTACCCTGATCGCGGCTGGACTGGATGAGGGCCGCGATACTGGCCTCGCTGTCAATGATGGTGCGGACCATGGACTGATGATCGTCCACCTGCTCGGTGTAGCCGATGAGGGCACCGAAGGAGGTGACGGCCATGTATTCCTCGATGCCGTCTGCGCGCCCACGGTTGATGGTAAAGGTGGAAAAGTAGGTGCCCGGCTCTTTTCCGATGATGTTGCAGGCGATGGGCAGCATATTCTCGTTGCGCTTGATTTCCTCGGAGATATCCTCATACTGGCCAAGCTGTATCTGCAGTTCATCTGCCAGCATAGCCTTGTAGACCAGCTGCTCGTTCTCCTCCCGGAGCCGGTTATATTCATCCTCAAGCGTCGAGAGAAACTTGAGGCGCCGGAAAAATCCCAGTACGCCCTGGGTGGCATCGCTGAACATGCTCTGCACGGGGGAGATCACATCGGCGGTCTCCGAGATGAGATCTCCGGCTGCATTCTCCAAAACAGGGATACTGCTGAGCGCGGAGGTTTTGTAGAGCATGGTGATCACGACCATGGAAAAGATCAGGACCGTGATGATGCCCATCATAATGCCTCGAAAGGTCGGATGCTCCTTCTGCAATTCCGGAGACGGCAGATTGCCCGGCTCCAGGGGCGAGTTGCCGCTCTGGGCCATTTTGGCATCCCTGGACTCTCTGGCATTCTGACGCTGGCGCGCCTGCGCCATCTCGGGCGTGTCCAGAGTGGGATCGCGCCAGCTCCTTGCGTCCTTGGGAGGATTGAGTGTCTCCTCGATGGTCTGGGCGTTGTCCTGTTTCAGCTCCTCGCGTTCCCTTCTCGCAGCATCCAGCCACTCACTGGCCTCTTTGCTGCTCTTTTGTTGACTGTCCCTGGAAGAAGGGTCCGAGGGGGAACCGCTGCGTCCCTGCAAATCTGTCACCTCACTATGGCACAGGATGGATTCAAATCATAGCCGTCATACGACTTTGGCAAAGGAAGAGGAGGCGAGCTGCGTGATCAGGTCAGGGTTTTCAAGGAAATACCCAAGGCCTGTGATCGTGCAGTCCTCCGGAGCTCTGGCGACGGCCACGGGAATGCCCGTTTCCACGCCGATCATCCGGTCAAGTCCCGGCAGCTGGCTGGCACCGCCGGTGAGATGGATGCAGCTGTGGTGAATATCCGCGGAAAGATCCGGCGGGGTGCGCTCCAGAACCCATTTGATGCTCGCCAGTATATTTCTGCATGGCTCAATCATGGCCTCCTGTGCCTGGGCAGCCGTGAATTCCACATTCATGGCATGGGAGGAGAGAAGGTCCCGGCCTCGGATGTGCACGCGCCGGTTTTCGGCGATGGGAATCGCGCAGGCAAGGTCGATCTTGACCTCCTCGGCCGTACGGTTTCCGATGAGCATGCTGGAGTTGCGCTTCAGGTAGTTGATGATCGCCTCGTCCATGCGGTTGCCGCCCACCTGGATGGACTGGGAGACTACGATACCGCCCATGGAGACCACCGCGGTATCGGTGGTGCCGCCGCCGATATCTACGACCATGGATCCCACTGCCTCCCAGGCATTGAGCCCCGAACCGATGGCTGCAGCCAGCGCCTTCTCCACCAATATGACCTGCTTGCCGCCGGCACTGTGGACAGCCTCCATGACGGCACGTTTTGCGATGTTGCTCAGGCCCGAGGGTACTGCCACCAGCACACGAGGACGAAACAGAAAGCTGCTGCCGATGGCCTTTCGCATGAAGTAGGTGATGAGCACCTGCGCCGCGCCGAACTCGTCCAGGGAACCGCCCTGGATCGGGCTGATGGCGCTCAGGTTGTCTCTGGTCCGCCCCATGAGGATCCTTGCCTCATTGCCCACCGCCCGGACCATGTGGCGGTCGTCGGAAGAAATGACCACAATGGAAGGCTCACTGATCACAATGCCGCGGCCTCTGACATAGACCAGGGTATTGCATGTACCCAGGTCGATGGCGACATCAGGAGCAAAAATGGCCATGAAATCACACCTTTATCGATCTGCGCCGGAGGAAAACCGGCATATGAAATCTTGCATCAGATGCTGCCCCTGTACGTTTAGCCCGTTCCGATCAGATGGGAGGAGACAGACCTGAGATGGATAAGTTACATCATACAAATGGCAGAGGGAAGCCTGCCTGCTGAAGGAGCTCACGCGTCAGGGGAAGCGGGAGACCGATGACGCCGGAGGGCGTCCCGCGCACCTCCTCCACCCACATCCCGGCCAGACCCTGCAGGGCATAGGCACCAGCCTTGTCCATAGGCTCTCCGGTGGAAATATACCAGCGGATCTCGCCGTCAGTCATCTCTCCAAAGCGCACAGAGGAGGAATCGGTGCCGGTGTGGATGAACCCTTCCGGGGAAATGACACACACGCCCGTGTGCACGTGGTGGGTCTGTCCGCTCAGAGACCTCAGCATGCGAAAGGCATCCTCAGTATCTTCCGGCTTCCCGAAGGGCCTCTCGTCCAGGGCCACCAGCGTGTCAGCTGCAAGAATATAGGCGCCGGGGTGCAGGGCTGCTGCAGCCTTTGCCTTTCGGATGCTCAATTCGTGCACGGCCTGGCTGGCGGGGAGGGACGTGGTTTCATCGACCTCGGGTGCATCCACCTGAAAGGAGATGCCAAGAAGGGAGAGCAGCTCTCTTCGCCTTGGGGAATTCGATGCCAGGATGAGGCTTGCGGACATACTTACTGTTTCCTCCGTATGAGACGTATGAGAAAATGACACAGTCCTGATGGAATCTGTGGAGATAGGGGTGCAAAACAATGCAGGTGCACAACACCCCATATTAGCATTATATGCAAAACCCCTCCGCCTGACAAGGAGACGGAGGGGGTCGGGGAGGCCGATGAGCGGCCATCCGGAGCTTTTTTACAGGTTCTTTTTACATATCCTTCTTTTTGTAAGAAGCCGTATTGACTGCCTGGATGCCGGGCAGCTTCAGCCCGCTTCAAGCAGCATCTGGTAGAGAAGATAGCCTGCCGCGACGGCCACGATCTCACCTGCTGCCACCTGCAGCATGGTGTAAAAGAGGGGCAGACCGTACATGACAGAGAGCATCGTGCCCACGATCAGGCCATTGAAGACGACCGGGGACAGGATGGCGAGCAGGGGCTTCTCCCGCAGCTGCCAGGTGACCACGGAGGCCAGGAGGGTGGCCAGGGTACCGAAGACGATATCCGGGACACCGACGGGACTGAGCAGGTTGGAGATCAGGCACCCAAGGGTAAGCCCGGGGATGGCCTCAGGGAACAGCAGCGGCAGGATGGTCAGTGCTTCCGAGATTCTGCACTCCCAGCCGGTACCGGCCCCATAGGACAGGACGGGCAGCATCAGGGTGAGGGCAGCATAGAGCGCTGCAATCATCGCACCCAGGGTCAGGGAACGGGTATTCAGCATCCTCTTGAACATAGGGACGCTCCTTTCAGTGTGCTCAGCGATAATGTCGCAGGCGGAGCGTATTGTAACACAGAGGATGATCCGGGGCAATTGGTCTGAGAATCCATTGAGGAGCCCATGGAGAGCTCAATGGAGAAGTGCCGGCCCCCACACGGCGCACAGCCGCTCCAGGCTGAAGGCTGCGTTGGCAGCGCTGGTGGAGGGAAGAACCTCACAGGGCAGGTGACAAAGGGGCAGAAGATGCTGCCGGTAGAGCCTGCCTGCGAGCGCGCCGTTTAAAAGCACGCGCTCGATGGGATTATGGTCTGTCACATCCGAAATCCTGACCGGGTCAGCATTCTTCACGCTGGCATCTGAGGAAGCGTGCACATCGCAGGAGGCGATCACGTCCCACAGGGCCAGGCGGTGCGAGAGAATCAGCTGTGTCTTTTCCTCGGGTGTGCCCGGAAGATCACACGAAAAGATGTTTGCGAGCACACTCCAGAAGCGATTCCTCGGGTGGCCGTAATAAAAGTCGGTCTCCCGGCTTTTGACGGAGGGGAAGGAGCCAAGGATCAGGATGCGGGATTGTCCGTCGTGGATGGGCAGAAAGGGATGGGTTACATGCTCCAGGTAGGCCATCTCAGTCGAGGACAATCCTGGGGTTCTCCCGGCTCTCCCGGTAGAGGACAAACCTTCTGCCGATGCACTGCACGGGCTCTGCATGCAGCTGCTCGCAAAGCGTCTCCAGCGCCTCTTTTGCAGAGAGGGGACATTCCGGCTGCACGGTCCCCTTGAAGAGCTCCCGTGCCTCCAGGGCATCGTCCGCCTGCTTGATGAGCTCGGGAGAGAAGCCGTTCTTGCCGATATACAGAATGGGGTCCATGGTGTTGGCCATGGAGCGCAGCATGGCGCGCTGTTTGCTGGTCATGAAAACCTCCAAAGTAAACACATGATGAAAATCAGCTTATTCAACGAAGTCAAAGGCCATGTCGGCGATCTGGACTTCATCGCCCTCGTGGGCGCCCTTTTCGCGCAGAGCATCGATGACGCCCAGACGCCGGAGGGAGCGGTGGAACCAGTTGAGGCTTTCCTCGTCCTCGAAATTGACGCTGTCCAGGAGATGCTCGACGGCACTGCCCTCGACAATGTAGCTCTCGTTTTCCCGACGCACGGTGAAGGTGTCGGGCTCGGGACAGGTCTCCGCCGCCATCTCGGGTTCATAATGGATGATGGGCGGCAGATCCCGCAGCTTTTCCTCCATGCAGTCGAGGAGGGGCTCAAGGCCCATGCGGGCCGCGGCTGAGATTACGAAGACAGGGATATCCTTTCCCTTCACGTGCTCCCGCAGGCGCTCCACATTCTCCTCCCAGCCGCTCAGATCGCACTTGTTGCATACAAGGATCTGGGGACGGCTGGCAAGGTCACCGTAGTGCTCCAGCTCCAGACAGATCTGGTCAAAGTCCTCCACCGGGTCACGACCCTCATAGCCGGAGGCGTCCACCAGATGCAGAAGAAGACGGGTGCGGTCCACGTGCCGCAAAAAGTCGTGCCCCAGGCCTACACCCTCGGCAGCGCCCTCCACCAGGCCCGGGATGTCGGCCATGACAATGTCCTGTTCATGGCGCCTGACGATGCCGAGGTTTGGCGTGAGGGTGGTGAAGTGATAGTTGGCGATCTTGGGCTTGGCACTGGTGACCACGGAGAGGAGGGTGCTCTTGCCCACGTTCGGGTAACCCACCAGCCCGACGTCCGCGATGGTCTTCAGTTCCAGAAGGAAGGTGTGAATTTCTGTGCGGATGCCCGGCTTTGCAAAGTTCGGAGCCTGGCGTGTGGGGGTGGCAAAATGCATGTTGCCCCAGCCACCCCGGCCGCCGCGCAGCAGCAGGCGGGTCTCGCCGGGCGTGTCCATGTCCATGACGACCTTCTCGGTTTCCGCGTCCTTGAAGACAGTTCCCGGAGGTACATGGATGGTGATGCTTCCACCCCGCTTGCCGGCGCACCTGCCGGAGGAGCCGTTCGTGCCGTTCTCTGCGGTATACTTGGACTTGAAGCGGAAGTCCAGAAGCGTGTGCATGTTGGGGTCCGCATACAAAAGGACGTCTCCGCCGTTGCCGCCGTCGCCCCCGTCCGGGCCGCCATTCTGGACAAACTTTTCCCTGTGGAAGGAAATGGCACCGTCTCCGCCGTTGCCTGCCTTGCAGGTGATGCGGACGCGATCCACAAAATTGCTCATGTTGTTCCTCGCTCGTAAGATTCAGTCAAAAACTCAGATCAGTTTCTCAGAGAGTGCAGCGGGGCCGGGATCCGTCCGCCGCGGGCGATGAAGTCATCGCATGCGAAGGGGTTCACCTGAATGACCGGTGCAAAGCCCAGGAGCCCGCCGAACTCCACCATATCCCCGGCCTTTTTCCCGGGAGCGGGGATGACGCGCACGGCGGTGGTCTTCTGGTTGACCATGCCGATGGCCGCCTCGTCCGCGATGATGCCGGAGATGGTGGCGGCACTGGTATCGCCGGGGATGGCGATCATGTCAAGGCCCACAGAGCACACGCACGTCATGGCTTCCAGCTTTTCAAGGCTCAGACTGCCCCTCCCGGCCGCCTCGATCATGCCGATATCCTCGGAGACCGGGATAAAGGCACCGCTGAGGCCACCCACGTGGTTGGAGGCCATCACACCGCCCTTTTTGACGGCGTCGTTTAAGAGGGCAAGGGCCGCGGTGGTGCCGGGGGCACCGGCGGACTCAAGGCCCATCTCCGTGAGGATGTGGGCCACGGAATCGCCCCTGGCCGGTGTCGGCGCGAGGGACAGATCCACGATGCCAAAGGGAATGCCAAGGCGCTGGGATGCCTCCCTCGCCACCAGCTGGCCCACCCTCGTGATCTTGAAGGCGGTCCGCTTGATGGTTTCTGCCACGATATCAAAGGGCTGACCTTTGACCTGCTCGAGGGCGCGCTTGACGACACCGGGGCCGGACACGCCCACGTTGATCGCACACTCCGGTTCGCCCACGCCGCAGAAGGCGCCGGCCATGAAAGGGTTGTCCTCCACGGCGTTGCAGAAAACCACCAGCTTGGCACAGCCAAGCCCGTCCTGCGCCTTCGTTTTTTCGGCCGTTTCCAGGATGATTTCGCCCATCCGCTTTACGGCGTCCATGTTGAGCCCCGTGCGGGTGGACCCGACGTTCACGGAGGAGCAGAGGCGCTCTGTGGTGGCGAGTACCTCCGGGATGGAATCCAGAAGACGCTCGTCCGAGCGCGTCGCACCCTTCTGCATGAGGGCCGAGTAGCCGCCGAGGAAGTTGACGCCCATCTCCTTTGCGGCCCGGTCCAGGGCCTGGGCGATGGGGCGCGGGTCTGCCTGCGCAATCAGGGAGACCGGGGTCACGGAGATACGCTTGTTGACGATGGGAATGCCTAGCTCTTCCTCCAGCATCTCGCCCGTCTTCACCAGGTCCTTTGCCACCTGGCAGATCTTGTCATAGACGCGCTGAGCGCAGATGTCTGCATCCGGATGGGAGCAGTCCAGAAGGTTGATGCCCAGCGTGATGGTGCGGATATCAAAGTTCTCCTCCTGGATCATGTGCATGGTTTGCAGAATTTCACCGGTTTCAATCATCCCTCAAGTCACCTCCGCCGTCTTAAATGCGGTGCATGGCATCGAAAATATCCATTCTCTGCATGTGAATGGTCATATTCAGTTCGTCCCGAACGGACTGAAGCTCCCGGTCGATGGCAGAAAACTCCATGTGTGCTCCGTCCAGGTCCACGACCATCATCATGGTGAAATAGCCGTCGAGAATGGTCTGGGTGATGTCGAGAATATTGATGTTCAGATCCGAAAGCTTGGTGGCCACTCGGGCGATGATGCCGGTGGTGTCAAGTCCTGTGACGCTGATAAGTGCCTTTGTCATGTGCTGCCTCCCTGAAATCTGCTGCCTGTAATGCAGCCGGTGCCCTTTTTCAGGCAGGGGAAAGAATAGGTAGAAAGGGAGAAGTTGTCAAGGAAACGGCGCCGTCATGCACCGGCTGAAGCGTACCTGTGAAGGGCCAGGCGAAAGAGAAGATACATGCAGGCAAAAAACAGGGGCCCGAGGAGCGAGCAGAGGAGCGATACCGCCGGGGAAAGGGGCGGGAGCGGAGACAGAGGCTTTCCAAGGAGCGCAGCAAGGGGTACATGCAGGCACAGGCCCAGGGGCGCCAGGTACAGGAAGAGCACCTTCAGGGGACCTGGATAGATGTCCACCGGGTACTGGCAGCAGGTCCGCCCGCCATAGGTCAGCACATTGACCGCCTCTGTCGAGCGAAGGGTTACGAAGCAGAACGCCGCGTCCAGGAAGAAAAGGCCCATCAGGAGAAAGACGCAGCCGATGATGGCAAAGATGAAGAGAAGAACGTTCAAGGCGCTCCAGGTAATGGAGAGGGACGGGAGCACGCGAAAAAGGACGATCAGTCCCACCGCGATGGACCCCAGGCGCCTCGGGTCAAAGTCTGAGAGCACCAGCTGCATGGCGATGCCCCGGGGCCTGAGGAGCATGGCGTCCAGACTCCCG
>JAFUBA010000212.1 GCA_017460395.1 Clostridia bacterium
CGGTGATCCGGGTGGACATGTCCGAGTACATGGAAAAGTTTACCACCTCCCGCCTCACGGGCGCGGCGCCCGGGTATGTGGGCTCTGAGGCAGGCGGCCAGCTGACCGAGGCAGTCCGCCGAAAGCCCTATTCCGTGGTGCTGCTGGATGAGATCGAGAAGGCGCACCCGGATGTGTTCAACATCCTTCTGCAGATCCTGGAGGACGGGCGGCTGACCGACAATGCGGGCAGGGTTGTGTCCTTTAAGAACACGATCATCGTCATGACCAGCAACGCGGGTGCCCACCAGATCGCCACCGGCAGATCCATGGGCTTTGGTGCCGGCTCCGTTGCAGATGTGCAGAACTACGAGCGGATGAAGGACACGGTCATGAAGGAGGTCAAGGACCTGTTCCGGCCGGAGTTCGTGAACCGTCTCGATGAGCTGATCGTCTTCCACTCCCTGAACGAGGAGAATATCCGCGCCATCACGGTCCTGATGCTGGGCCAGGTAGCGGGCCGTCTGGTGGACCGGGACGTGAGCCTCGGGTGGACGGACGACGTGGTGAATTACCTGGCAAAGGCCGGATACGACCCGCAGTTCGGCGCAAGGCCTCTTCGCCGGATGATCCAGCGCACCGTGGAGGACACGCTGTCCGACGAGCTGCTGGCCGGCCGGATCAGACCTGGCGAAACCCTGGAACTCTACATGGAGACGGAAGACAAGCTCGGCGTGCGGCCGCTCAGCGTGGCATCCTCCGGCCACCTTGAGACAGAGGAGGCCATGGAGCAGCTGAGGCAGGAGGAAGAAAAGGCGCGGGAAGGGGAATGGACTTGAGGTACCGCTGCCTGATCCTGGACCACGATGACACCGTGGTCAATTCCACGGCCGTGGTCCATCACCCGGCCTACCTGGATGCGGTGGAGAAGCTGCGCCCCGGAAGCCATCTTGAGATGTCCCTGAGTGAGTACTTTCAGATCAACTGCGATCCGGGCTTCATGGCCTACATGGAGAAGGTCATGAAGCTGTCGGAGGAGGAGATTGCGAAGGAATATGAGATCTGGCAGAGCTGGGTCAGGCGCATCGTGCCGGAGGTGTACCCCGGGATGAAGCGGATTATCCTGCACCAGAAGGAGGAGGGCGGCTTTGTGTGCGTCTCCTCCCACTCCGTGGACTTCAATATCCGAAGGGACTACCTCGCAGCCGGTCTCCCGGAGCCGGACCTGGTGTTCGGCTGGGAGCTGCCAAAGGAGCAGCGAAAGCCGTCCGTCTTTGCAGTAGATGCGATCTTGGAACGGCTGCATCTTGAAAGAAAGGACATCCTCATGGTGGATGACCTGAAGCCCGGCTGGGAGATGGCAGAGGCAGCAGGTATTGACTTTGCCTGGGCCGGCTGGGCCCACCAGGTACCGTCCATCGAAGAATTCATGGAGAAAAATGCTTCATTCTGTTTCCGAAATCCGGAGAAACTGGAAGCGTTTCTCTTTGAAACGTAATCTGTCATTGCCTCTCCGGCTGAAAAACGCCGGGGAGGATTTTTTGAAATGTGCATTGCATGAGAGAAAAGATTATGGTATTCTCACAGCGGCTGCCGGGAAAGGCGTCCGGCGGCAGGTATCAGAGATCTCAGAAAAGGAGAAATCGACACATGAAGAAACTGTTTGCCCTTCTGCTGGTGGCTGTCATGGCGCTGTCCTGCGTGTCCGCCCTGGCCGACAATGTGAAGCTGGATACCCTGACCTTCCAGTTTGTGCCCTCCAAGGATGCTGACGTGATCATCACCGGCACCGCCAATCTGCCCGAGCTCGTGCAGGCTGAAATGGACAAGCTGGGCTATGACATCGGCAAGGTGGAAATCTCCGTGGGCACCAACTACAACGCGACCGGCGAAGCCATGGCTGCAGGCTCCATCGATGTGGGCTGGCTGCCCGGCGGCACCTATGCGCTCTACAGTGCCAACCAGGAAGTGGACGTGATCCTGACCGCCACCCGTGCAGGTCTGAGCAATGACAGCGAGAATCCTGCTGACTGGAACGGCGATGCCAACAAGACCCTGCCCACCGACGATCAGGTGACCTTCTACCGTGCTCTGATCTACGCCGCTCCCTCTCCCTACGGCAAGGAACTGGCCGCCAAGGTGAATGCCGGCGAAAAGCTGACCTGGGAAGAGTTCGCAAATGCCAACTGGGCAGTTGCTTCCAACTCCTCCTCCGCCGGTTACATCTATCCCACCATGTGGCTCATGAACAACTATGACGGCAAAAAGATCACCGACATCCAGGCTGAGGGCGGCAACGTGATCACCCTGGGCTACGGCGATGCATTTGCTCAGGCTGCTGCCGAGCAGGTGGACATCATCTGCTGTTATGCCGATGGCCGTCGCGACTATGAAATCGCCTGGAACCTGCCCGTGGATCAGCAGGATGAGACCGGCAAGCAGGGTATGGGCCGCGAGGACAGCATCTGGAACGAGCTGAATGTTATCGGCGTGACCGAGGGCATCTACAACGACACCGTGGCTGTGACCACCGCCAAGGAAGAAATTTACAATCCTGAGTTCATTTCCGCGCTTCAGAATGCGCTGATCAACATCATCAACACCGACGAGGGCAAGGACATCTTCGCTGTGTACAGCCACACCGGCTATGCCATTGCCACCGATGCTGATTATGACGGCGCCCGTGCGGCACAGAAGATCGTGCAGTAATCTGCTGCGTGTATCTCATGAACTGAAATCCGACGAAGGCCTGGAGGGTTTCCTCCAGGCCTTTTATGAAAAGTGCAGGCGTCAGGCGCGTGCATGATGCAGACAGGACCAGCGCGAAAAAATGAGCAGAGAGGGGAATTGTGCTTGATTGAGTTCAAACATGTGGACAAGGTGTACCCCAATGGAACGAAGGGCCTCAGCGACATCAACCTGACGATCGATCAGGGAGAGTTTGTGGCCATCATCGGTCTGAGCGGCGCAGGCAAATCTACCCTGATTCGGACCATCAACCGCATGATCGATGTCACCAGCGGCCAGCTGATCGTGGACGGCACGGACGTGATGAGCCTGTCCGGCAGTGCCATGCGCCGCTATCGCAGGAAGATCGGCATGATCTTCCAGTCCTTCAATCTGGTGACGAGAACGACAGCCATCAAGAATGTGCTGACCAGCATGGTGCCGGATATGCCCTTCTGGCGGGTGCTGCTGGGCCTGTTTACCTCCAAGCAGAAAATCCAGGCCCTGGAGGCTCTGGACAAGGTGGGCATTCTGGACAAAGCCTACACCCGCTGCGATCAGCTCTCCGGCGGACAGCAGCAGCGCGTGGCCCTGGCCAGAACCCTGAATCAGTCGCCGACCATCATCCTGGCTGACGAGCCTGTGGCTGCCCTGGATCCCGTGACGGCGCACCAGGTCATGGCGGACTTCAAGCGGATCAATCAGGAGATGAACATCACGGTGCTCATCAATATCCATCATGTGGACCTGGCGCTCAAGTACTGCACACGGGTGATCGGCATCCGCGCAGGTCAGATCGTCTACGACGGGCCCACGGACACGGTCACCCAGGAAATCCTGGACGAGATCTACAACGGATCCACCGTGCCGACGGCGGGCACCTGATGGGAGGGGCGAGCATTGAAACAGCAGTCTTTTGCAGGACGACTGACCGTGAATCTCCTCCTGATGGCCTTTGGCATTCTGTGCCTCTGGGTCTCCATGGGCGGCGCGACGGCGGTTGTACTGAGCGTGCTCACAGTTCTCTCGCTTTTGTGGGCCATGCGCACCAAGCAGATGCGCCTGGCCAATGGTAAGACCATCACCCAGCCCGGCAGCCGCTCGCTGCTCATTGCCATGACGCTGGTGGACGTGGTGCTGGCATCCGCCGTGGTGACCGGGTTTGACTTCTCCGTCATCATGAGGCGCGGCAATCAGTTCTTCGTGATCCTCGAGCAGATCTTTTCCCCGGATGTCTTTGACATTCACTTTGTGATCGATCCCGAGGGAAAGCATGCCTACTTCCTGGGCATGGATACGGGCATCAAGGCCACGCTGCAGGTGTTCGCAGACGGGTTCGGCTATATGCCGAAGGTCATTACGCCCCTTCTGGACACCATCAAGATGTCCATCCTGGGCTCTTTTGTGGGTGCAACCCTGGCCCTGCCCTTTGCCGTCATTGCATCCAACAACATCAACCGCTCCAAGACCGTCATGTGGGCTGAGCGCATCATCCTCATGGTGATCCGGACCCTGCCGACGCTGGTCATCGCAAAATTCGCTGCCCTGATCTTCGGCCTTGGCACCTTTGCCGGCACGGTGGCCATCACGGTGTTCACCTTCGGCGTGGTGGCGAAGATGATGTATGAATCCATCGAGACCATTGATATGGGTGCCTTCGAGGCGATGGAGTCCTTTGGCTCCACCAAGTTCCAGTCCTTCTGGTCCGCCTGCATGCCTCAGATTCTGCCCACGTATCTGTCCTACTGCCTGTATGCCTTGGAGATGAACATCCGGGCTGCCGCAATCCTTGGTTATGTGGGTGCCGGCGGTCTCGGTCTGCTCATCGACGAGCGGATCGGGTGGCGTGACTACAGGGGCCTGGGCACGGTGCTGCTTGCCCTGTTCGTGGTGGTTCTCATCATCGAACAGCTCAGCCAGTACCTGCGCAGGAAGCTGAGCTGAGAAGGAGGCAGTGGAATGCAGAAACAGATACAGGACGTGGCTGCCGTCCAGAAACAGCAGCAGAAGCAGCTGCAGAAGGCCCAGGGGTACGATGTGGTGATCACCTATCTCACGGCCCCGAAGCGCTGGTGGCTGTATACCCTGATTCTCCTGATTGTGGTGGTCATGCTCTCCTGGTCCGGTACGACCGTCAAATTCAAAGGCATGACCAGCAAGGGATCTGAGATTGCCGCGGGCATCTGGAACGGTCTTGTGCACCCGGACATGAATCTCCTGATCAATACGACCACCGAGGGTGTGCCCTATCAGCTGCTCCAGACGGTGGCCATCGCCGTGCTGGGTACCCTCATCGGCGGCATCCTGGCGATTCCCTTCTCCTTCCTTGCCTGTGACAAGGTTGTTCCAAAGGGCATTGCCTTCATCTTCAACGTCTTCATTCTCCTGATCAGGACCATTCCGTCCCTCGTCTGGGCACTGGTATGGATCCGCGTGACGGGTCCCAATGCGTTCTGCGGCGTGGTGACGCAGAGCATCTGCTCCATCGGCATGATCTGCAAGATGTACATCACCGCCATTGAGGACATTGATACCAGGATCCTCGAGAGCCTGGATGCCTCCGGCTGCAATGGCTTCCAGAAGGTCCGCTACGGTATCCTGCCGCAGATCATTCCCAACTTCATCTCCACCGTGATCTACCGTTTTGATATCAACGTCAAGGATGCCACGACACTGGGTATCGTGGGTGCCGGCGGCATCGGTGCTGCCCTCATCCAGTGCATCACCTCCAGCCGCTGGTCCATGGTGGGTTCCTATCTGTTCGGCATGATCGTGCTGATGATCATCATCGAACTGTTCTCCACTCAGGTAAGAAAGAAACTGGCAAGGGGATAAGACATGGCTCGTCTGACCATATACTTTACTTCGGATACCCATGGTTATCTTTACAATACGACCTTTGCCGGGGACAGAAATACCGAGAAGCCCATGGGGCTTCTCGGTATGACTTTTCCCCGGGATGAAAATACGCTGGTCATTGACGGGGGAGACACCCTGCAGGGATCGCCGCTGACCTTCTATCTAAAAGAGCGGAACATTTCGGACTTTGTGTCTGAGGTCATGAATGAACGGGGATTTCAGTACGTGACCCTCGGAAACCATGACTTCAACTACGGGCCCGAATGGCTGGGCACATACCTTGGAAATCTCAAGGCCACATGTCTTTGCGCCAACGTCCGGGACCTGGAGGGGAGACTGCCCCTGAAGCCATGCGAGGTCGTGACGCTCGGAAACGGGCTTCGTGTGGGTCTTTTCGGCATCGTGACCGACTGGGTGAATCTGTGGGAGAAGCCGGAGAACCTGACCACCCTGCGCGTGACGGATCCCATGGAGGCAGCACGCAGCGCCGTATCGGAACTCCAGCGCGAGGGATGCGATGTGATCGTCGGGATCTACCACGGGGGCGTGGAGAAGGACCTGGAGGACGGGCACCTGCTGTCTCAGACGGATGAAAACATTGCGTGCAGACTCTGCGAGGAGCTGTCCATCGATCTTCTTCTGACGGGCCATCAGCACATCGCCATGGCGGACAGGCAGTGGCATGGGACGCACCTGTGCCAGACCCCCTGCAACGCCCTTCAGTACGTGAAGGCAGAGCTCCTGGAGGATGGCACATGGCACTCCGAGCTCCTGACACCCATGGCCCATCAGGCATGGAGCGAGAGGGAGGAGCAGATCCGGGACGAGGTGGAGACGTGGCTGGACCAGCCCATCGGGCATCTGTCCCGGGACATCTGGCCGGAAGACAAGCTGCAGATGGCGCTGCACGGATCGCCCATTGCGGACTTTTTCAACATGGTGCAGCTGTGGGCGAGCGGCGCAGACATTTCCCTGACCTGCCTTGGCAACGAGGTGCGAGGGTTTTCAAAGCATGTGACCGTGCGGGACGTGGTGGCCAGCTACACCTACTCCAATACCCTTGTGATCCTGGAGGCCACGGGGAAGCAGATCCGGGAGGCCATTGAGCAGACGGCCACCTACTTTGCCTGGGAAGACGGGCAGGTCACCATCTCGGAATCCTTTCTGAAGCCCAAGGCGGCCCATTTCAACTACGACTATTTCGCAGGCGTGAACTATGTGGTGGATCTGACAAGACCGGAAGGACACAGAGTCACATCGCTCACGCGGGACGGCCGGGAGCTCAGGGACGATGAGGTCTTCACCGTATGTCTCAACAATTACCGGGCCACAGGCGCCGGGGAATACCCGATGTGGACGGAGGCAAAGCGCGTGAGGGAAATCCAGCGGGAGATCTCGGAGCTGATCCTTGAGTATCTGAAAGAGCACGATTTTGTGGAGATCCCGGATGCGAGTCCCTTCAGGACAGTCACCTGAACATGAAGACAAGGGCGTGGTTCCTCAGATGGGGCCACGCTTTTTTTGATAAAATTCTCTCCTGCGGCGAATCATTTCAGGGGCCCGTGCGTTATATAGGTGTTCAAACGTTTGATCAAATCAAAAGGAGCAACGATATGATCTCAAACGAATGCTGGCAGGACTGTGCCCGGGAAGCCCTGCCCGGTCTGTACAGGCTGGCCTTCAGCATCCTCAGGCGGGATGCAGACGCACAGGATGCCGTCCAGACGGCCCTGATGAAATCCTGGGAATTTCGTGACCGGGTGGACGAACACACCTGCAGGCCCTACCTGACAAGGATCCTGATCAATGAGTGTCACAACATTCAGAGAAAGGACAGGCGCATGACCCCGGTGGACGAGTTTCCGGAATCGGCTGCCCCTCAGGAAGGGCACATGCGGGAGATCATCCGGGCGATCGAAGGCCTACCGGAGAAGGACAGACTGCCGATCCAGCTCAGATATCTCTCGGGGCTGTCTGAGAAAGAGTGCGCGAAGGTGCTGAAGCTGCCGGGGACAACCTTTCGAAGCAGGCTGTTTCGTGCGAGAAAGAAGCTGTCAATGATTCTGGAAGAGGAGGTGGACTGGTCATGAAGTATCAGAAGACGGATCTGGAACAACTTCTGGGAAAGGCGATGGATGCGTCTGTTCCTGAGATGCCGGAGGATTTCCGGCAGGATATGCTTGAGCTGATTGACCGTCTGCCGCAGGAGAAAGGAAAGACGGTTATGAAAAAGAAAGTGACGGTATCTGTCCTTCTGGCAGCCGTGCTGACGGTGCTGGCCATCGGGGCCATTGCGGCGGCCATTATGGGCGGAAGACAGGTGGTGGAGGAGACAGCCGTGCCCCTGGCACTGGAGAACGATTCTTCCTATCAGGTCAACGGAACCTACTCCCATGAGGAGCTGAAGGCCTTCATCGAGAAGGCGGAGGAGAACGGCATCACCCTGGATGAGACGAGCCAGATCATGCAGGCGCTTCGAAGCGGGGAGGGCTACTGGGAGGAGGAGGCCATCATGGAGGTCTGCAGGCAGGCCTTCGGCGGCAACTTCCCGACCTGGACCGTGGAAGAGCAGCACTGGTTCCAGGAGATGATGGCAAGGATCGGATATGTGGAAGAGAACACGTATGATCTTCCCCTGGAGGATGAAATGCAGGAGGAGGAAGCGCTTGAGAAGGCGGCCGAATTCCTGGCAGGACAGTACCCTGACGTCACCTCTGCAGAGCTTCTGAGCAGGAATACATATGAAATCTGGAGGAGCTTCTACCGGGAGGACGATGGGGCCTACTGGTCCTTTACCTTTCGCCCGAGATCAATCTTCCGCCCCATGTTCTCCGTGGAGATGGACGGGGAAGGACGGGTACTTGGCGAATATGGAGCCATGCCAGACTGGACCGAGTATGATCTGGAAAAGCTCATTGATGCCATTGATGACACGGTCTCCCAGTTTCAGTTCAGATGGCCGGAGGAGGCCTGGCTGACGTTTGAATCCATGAAAAATGGCGCGACGGATGAACCGGACGATCCACGGATGAAGGCCTACTCGGCTGTCAAGTATGTGGCGAGAGAGGAGGGGGACATCACAGAAAACGAGACGGCATTCCTCAGCCGCACGGCGGCGGGGGAACCGGACGCGCCTCTTCGGACAATTGTGATGCTGGAAAAGGGCGGAAAACGCATAGCGCTATGCACCATCGGGACAGAGGATCATGTATTTGTGGTGGGCCTGGATGCCAGGAGCGGTGAGTGCCTACAGGTGCACAGGGTCACGGCAGATGATACGGAGATGATTCACTTCGTGCCGGAGGACGTGTACGAGGAGGCGATGGAAGGACAGATGCGTGCCTCAGATGCGATCCATCTGGCGGCGGAAGCGATCCGGGCAGAGTCCGGCATGGATCTTCCGCTGGAGGATCCGCAGGCATTCAGTACGAGCGCAGGCTATCTGAATCACCTGAAGGCCTGGAATGTGGATTTTCGTCCGGTGGCCGTGGAGTATGGGTTCTTTTTCTCCAGGGTCTACCCGGCAGATGAGCATGTAGACGTCCTGCAGATGGATCTTTCGCCCCTCACGGCGGACAATATCACCTCCCGCATGCAGAACATCTACGGGTCGAGGGATGAGTGGACGCAGGAAATCTGGACAGAGCTTGGCCGGAAGGCAAAGACGCTGACGGCGGAGAGCGTGAGCGGGAAGGCCATACAGATGACGGACTATCCGGAGGAAGACACGGCAAAACTGACACGCGAGGACGCGATCCGGATTGCCATGGAGACAGCCGGTCTTCGCAGTGCCGAGCCATGGACTGTGGTGCTCATTGAGGATGAACCGCATCCTGTCTGGAAAATCCGGCTGATCACCTACCAGGGTGCAGATCTGGTGCTGGAGATCGACAGCTGGACGGGCGAGATTCGGGACAGGACCACCTACAAGCCGGACAACTACGAATTTGATGATCCCACTCAGCTGCAGGTGCTGCACAGGGTGTACAACCGCCTGTGTCTTGAGGCGGAGGGACCGGTGCATCTGTCCGCCGTCGCTGTCTCGAGGATGTTTGCGGACATGATGCTGGATGACCCGATGCTGCCCCTGGAAAACGAGGATGTATATCGCGTGCAGGTGGAAGAGGATGGACTCACGGTGCACTTCAGCGCAAAGTACTCGAACATGAAGGACTATACTGTCCAGCTGGACGCACAGGGACTCACGGTCTCGGTTCTGGAAGAGGAGAGCAGCGGCGAGGGAGAATACCGGGAGGACACAGGGAACGGCTACTTTGATACAGACCTTGTGCTGGCTGCCCAGAAGAAGTATGGGGATAACAACCTACTCTGGCCGCTGCAGGTCCGTGCGGATGTCTTTGGCGCCCCGGAATCTGTGCCTCAGGAGGGCGAGATGACGCGGGAAGAGGCAGTCGAAAAGGCCAGAGAGGAGGTGCGCAGGGCAATGGGCGAGGACGCCCTGGAGGGCATTGACCTTGCCGGTGCCGCCCTCATTCGCGCAAAGAATGAGGTGGAGTACACCAG
>JAFUBA010000213.1 GCA_017460395.1 Clostridia bacterium
GGTCAGCATGGTGGAAGCCTGATCCTTTTCAGGGAGCGGATGGCATCCAGGCCCCTGAAGATGAAATGAGGAGATGCTGCCTTCGGGCGGGCCGGCCGCCCCGCCCGAAGGCAGCATCTCCTCAATTCATCTTCCGGGGACTGGATGCCATCCGCTCCCTGAAAAGGATCAGGCTTCCACCATGCTGACCTCCACGCGCTTCCTGCTGAAGGCAACGCCGTACTGCGTGATGGATCGCACGCCCTGGCTTCGCATCTGCTCGGTGTACTCTTTGACACAGATCTGATCCAGTGCCTCATTGGCCAGTGCTTTCAGCCTGACCTGCCCGGCGTTTTTCTCGGACTTCAATGCAAAGAGAAAGCCTGGGTGATCCGGATTTTTGGGATTCAGCTGAATGTCAAAGCGTCCCTCACCTGACCCGCGGTTGGAAGTGACTTTGTATCGATCACGGAAAAGGGCACACAGCCCCAGGACCAGGCCACGATAATGCTTTGGCACATCTTCTGACATTTGGAACATACCCCATGACAGGATTGACAGAATCTGTTGTGACATAAGCTCAAAAATGATAAGCTCTGACTGTCCCGGGGAGGCCGGGAAGGCTTACGGACATCTGACAGGAGGTCAAATATGCAGGAAGTCATGGTATTTCTGGCAGGCGCCTGGTGGAAAATCCTCCTTGGCCTGCTGGCGCTCTTTGCGCTGATCAAGCTGGTGCCCCGCTACAAAATTGCCCCGCCTGACACGGCCCTGATCATCTCGGGTCTCCTTCGCAGATCCTACAAGGTACGAAACCCTGACGGAACGGTATCATCCAAGAAGTTCGGCTACAGGATCGTGAGGGGCGGTGCTACCTTCTACATCCCCGGCATCGAGCGCATCGACCAGCTGGACATGTGTCTCATGCAGGTGGACATCAAGACGGCCCAGGCTGTGCCCACAAAGGAATATATCTCGGTCCTCGTGGATGCGGTGGCCAACATCAAGATCGGGTCGGACGATCTGTCCATCGCAACGGCTGCTGAGCAGCTGCTGCACTATAATGCCGACCAGATCAAGTCCCTGGCAAAGGACGTGCTGGAGGGCAACATGCGCGAGATCATCGGTCAGATGACCATCTCCGAGCTCGTTCAGAACCGCGACAAGTTTGCCCAGGAGTCCATCAAGGCGGCCATGTCCGACATGGGTAATATGGGCCTTGAGATCATCAACCTGACGATCCAGAACTTCTCCGACAAGGACGGCCAGGTCATCGAGACCATGGCGACCCAGAAGGTCGTGGAGAAGGAGCGGGATGCGGCCATCGCAAGGGCCAAGGCACAGCAGGAAGGCCACCGCGCTGAAGTTGAGGCTGCCTCTGCCATGGCAGAACAGGACAAGCAGCTGGCTCTTCTGCAGGCCGGCTACAAGATTGAATCCGACCAGGAGAAGGCCAAGGCAGACGAGGCCTATCGCATCGAGCAGGAGCGCGTGCGCAAGATCTTCGAGGAGGAGCACGCGGCGGCCGAGCTGATGAGGCTCGAAAAGGACACCGAGCTCAAGCGCCAGGAAGTGGAGATCGAGCGCGAACGTCTGAACGTGGAGATCCGCGAGAAGGCATCCGCAGAGAAGGACGCCCGCGTGTTCCAGGCTGAGGCCGAGAAGTTTGAGCGCCAGGCCAAGGCGGACGCCCAGCTTTACGAGGCAGAAAAGGAAGCGGAAGCGATCCGGATGCGGGGCGAAGCCGAGGCGGAGGCCATCCGCAAGAAGGCTGAGGCCATGCAGCTCTACGGCCAGGCGGCCATGCTGGAGATGGTGGTGGACAAGCTGCCCGAGATTGCAAAGTCTGTGAGCGAGCCGCTCAGCAAGACCGAGAAGATCGTCCTCTTCGGCGAGGGCGGTGCATCCTCCATGGCACGGGATACGGCCGGTACCATGCTGCAGACCTTCGAGGCCGTGAAGGAAGCCGTGGGGCTGGATATCCCGAAGATGCTGAAGGATGTGTCCACCGGCGGCCTTGTCGGGAAAGCACAGGGCGCACAGGATGAAAATCCAACAGGGGAGTAATTGAAAACACCGAAAGCCGCTGCAGAGCGGCTTTCGGTACTTATGGCATCGTCACCTTCTCAAACACGAAGCTGTTGAGGGAATGGTTCACGAAATAGTCCGGCTCCTCTTCGGGGCTGATCCACTTTCTGACGTAGGCCTGGGGGATGAAGACCGGCAGGGTGGGAATCCCGTATTCGTTCGAGTCCTTCTGTGTGAGGAGCAGAAATACGGGCAGATCCTTCTCAAGGCGATAGATGCCGGCCAGGTAGCACACATCCTCGCCGGTGGGCTGCACGACATAGCGGTCGCCCGTCTGATAGCTCCCGTTTGGGAGCGGAATCAGAGACGCCCTGACGATATAGCTCGCCGGGATGATGCAGCGGTGGGAGCGATAGAGTTCCCTCGTGGATTCCTTTTCCGCCGCCTTCAGGGCATCGGCTTCACTCACGAAGGCACCCGGCGTCTTCCCGGGGACGGGGTCGAAGTGAAAGCCCCAGGACATGGGGAAGATCTTGGCCTCCTTCTGACGATTCATGCAGGTCACGGGCACGGTGGCACCGGGGGAAATCTCACCCTTTTCCTTCAGGGGCTTTGCCACCTGGATGAAGCGGGCCATGAGCGGGGAGGCCTTGGCGGTCTGGGTAAAGTGATCCAGGATCGGATGGGGTTCCAGAAAATACGTCATCGGGGCTTCACCTTTTTCTCTGTGCTGCGGCTATGTATCTTATGAAAGCTCCTGGAGCTTTTTGACCATGGTTTTGGATGAGGTTTCGGGGATGTTCTGAATCTTGCAGTTCAGGAATCTGAGAATGTCCGGCTGGCGGAGTTTCTGAAGGGCCTTGTCATGGATCCTCTGAATCTCCTCTGCCTGCATCCCAAGCTTTCCTGCGATCTCCTCGATGGACTGACGCTGCCTGTAGACCGCGTTCAGCACAGGCTCTGCCAGCCCGTCCTTCAGGAAGGCCATGGCGGAGGTAAGCCGTGCATCAATATCATTTGGCAGGTCCGGGAGCTGGACATCCTTTGATCGCATCAGCATCGGATCCGTCATGATGGCATCCAGGAAGTTCAGCGGATAGGGGCGTGGACTATCAAAGCGCAAGAGGCCCAGAAAGGGGTAGAGGTGCACATCCAGCCCCTGTGCCCTGCAGAGATCCACCAGCTTCCCTGTGTGTCCTTTTGATCCATTGTAGATGCAGATGAGGCAGGCGGCGTGGGAGGCCATCCACTCGTTCCGGATATCCAGCGCGTCCGGCTGATACTTCGGGCAGAGCGTGACGGAAAGGTCAGCGCCGTTCAGGACCTTCTGGTAGCTTTCCTTCCAGGTATCCTGCCAGGAGAGGGAAAAGGCGGGATAGGGGACGACAGCGATCAGGTGAAGGGAAGGATTTGTCTTACGCTTTTCAAGAACGATCTCGGCGGCCCAGAGGTCTACACCCATGCTCATCCCGGTGAGGAAGGTCACGTAGCCTGCCTGGATGGCGGAGGTGATCTGCTTATCCAGGTACTGCACTGTCTCTTCCTTTGTGAGCGGCAGATCTTCCGGACGATGTCCTGCAAAGCAGCATCGGCGAAGCCGCTTTTCTTTCTCCGACATTGTGACACCTCCTGTGGTCAGCATATCTTTATTCTGTTATATTAGCCATGCAGATGCCGGATTCCTGCATTTGAACTGTTAGCAGATCCGGGAGATCCTGTAAAACAGAAAGGAACAAGTATATGAGACTGATCGGCAATCTGATCTGGTTTACCTTCGGGGGCTTTCTCAGCGGCCTTGGCTGGATGCTCTCCGGCATCCTCTGGTGTCTGAGCATTGTGGGCATACCCTTCGGCCGGCAGTGCTTCAAGTTTGCGAGCCTGGCGTTCAGCCCCTTTGGGAAGAATGTGGTCTACGGCGGAGGAACGCCATCGTTTCTCTGCAACCTCATCTGGCTCATATTCTTCGGCATTGAGATGGCTGTCGTGAACGCGGCAGTGGGGTTCCTCTGGTGCGTGACCATCGTCGGGATCCCCTTCGGGAAGCAGTTCTTCAAGCTGGCCAGACTGTCCCTCATGCCCTTTGGTGCCATGGTCGTATGAGCCCGATCGCTTATTCGAAGCTCAACATCGGAGCAGAACGCTTTTGTGATGGTTGTAGCTTAAACATATAGCCACACAACATTCTGACGGACATCGTGTACAAGGACGCATCAGGTGACAATTGAATAAGGAAGCCTCTCAGACGGCGCCATGACTGTGAGAACAAGGATTTTGAAGGGGCATTTTACAGAAAACACTGTGACATTCTGCAGCCACAGTGTTTTCTGTTTGTCACTCGGGCGCTTCCGTGTATAATAGATTCTGATAAAGCGTGTTCTACATACGTCTTTTACTGCGAGGAGCGGGCCGCATGATACCCGCCCTTCAGATATAGGAACGGATGGAATACATCATCAGGGAAACGAAGATCACTGCGGGGTAGGTAGATCTCCGTGTCAATCTTGTGATGCTTGAAGCACCCAAGAAAGTGATCTTGCGCCTATCCCGCCTCTGGCTGAACAAAACGCATCATAGCCAGACTCGAAGAGCTTCTTCCTCTGTGCGAAGACCTCAGGAAGTATCCCAAATCCACGCGGAACACTCATAATATCATGAACGACCAACATTTTCCGGCCAGTTCTCACAGTTTGTTTGCTTTCATAGGAGCTCCCAGCATGAAAACGAAGATCATTCTCTCTTTCCTTATTGTGCTACTGCTGTGCTGTGCACAGGCGGTTTCTGAAGAACGGTATTTCTCAATCGCAGTATCTGATACTGAAGCCTCTCAGGGAGACATAGTTTCATGGACAATCGTGCCATATGGATTTGCCCCCGGTGAACAGTTCAGATATGAAGTGGGCACAGTAAACGATGATTTCAGTTTCTCCTATACGTACATTACAGATACGATCACAGTGGAGGAGTTAAACGCTGAAATTGTCATCCGGCAAGAAATGCTGTACTCAGGTGAGACTGTTCTCTTCGCATGGTATGATGAAGATGATGTGTATGAAGAAAGTGAACCAATGGTCGTCACGGGTATAGAACAGCTATCCGCATTGGTCCATGTGGACAAAACTGACATGGAAGGTGAAGAGACAGTCACATTGTCAATTCAGCCACAGGGTGGTGTGAAAGATTACAAAATCTCTGTGTCTTTTGAATTCGGCAGCCAGATAGACCAGCGACCATATCCGGATCTTACAGCAGAGTCACAGGGTGAAGCAGTTTACCTTACGCAAAAACTTGATTTCCCAGAAACTTACAGAATGGGTATTACGGTCACCGACAGCAATCATGCAAGCTGGGAAGGATATGAAGAAGTGTATGTCATATCTGGAACACCAGCCGTGGATTATGACGTCCTTATACCTCATTATTGCTGGGCGGGTGGTGAGACTGATTATCAGATAACGATTTCAGGGGCGTATCCGCCGTATCATGATCTCATCTTTGAGATCACGTCAGATGATCAGGAAATACTGGAATCCTTTCACTTGGACATCTGTGAGTCAGGGAAGTCCTATACCTTTCATATGCGATACCCGTCATCATTATCGCAAGAAGATGACTACATTGTTGGGTATAGAGGATCATTCTATGACAGCCAGGGATATCGATGGAATATTGATAATGTGAGCGCATACTCCTACGTAGTAGATGGAGCGATTACCCTGCCTGATTCTCTGCAGGAAATCGGGGAGGAAGCTTTTGTTGGACTGAAGGATCTGGTCATCTTTATTCCAAGCACTGTGACTTATATTGCGGATAAAGCCTTTGGCAATAATCTCATCCCATGCTGTGAGGAAAACAGCTA
>JAFUBA010000214.1 GCA_017460395.1 Clostridia bacterium
TGCTCCTTGTATTGAGATCTGGGATCGTTGCTGGAAATTTGCCCCGTGCGGCCTTGGGTTGGATAATTGCATCTCCGGGAGAGTTTACCAGAAACTGCGAAGGTTTCCAGCCGGGCTGGTGCGGCGTGAAAGAATACGAGGTACATCATGCTCAGTATATCAGCGTGCAAAGGCAGGAAAAAGGAAAATGGATCAGAAAACGTTCTGCAAAAGGATGCCGGATGGACGTGAAGTATACGACCACTGGTCCTATGACCGGCACTATGAAGGAAAAACGCCTTCTGAAGTATCGCTCAAGCCATCTGCAGAGGAGATTCAGGGCACTCACGGTGGCTGCCTCGTCAGGATCGCGTGGTGACGATATTCATGACCTTTTGCTATCCTGCAAAGGTGTCCGCTGTGATACTGGCAAATGAGAGGAAGATGACAGGCCGCGAGCCCTGCTCCTGGTGCATGCTTTCATCGTTCCACACGTCAAGGCCCTCAAAGGGATCCGGACGGTCTTTGAGTTTCGTGGAGAAAAAGACCTTCAGCGTCGACAGCATCAGCGTCTTGCCGAAGCGTCGGGGACGTGCAATCAGTGTTACCTTGTCTTCGCGCTTCCACCACTCACGGATGAAGTCTGTCCTGTCTGCGCACTGTCCGCGTGGGCCTTGGCTTCCTTATGCTTTCGGGCTGCCTTCTTTGCCAGGACGGGACTGTCCGTCTTCACGAAGTGTGTCGCCCAGGCCAGTTCGACTGCCTGTGTTCCATGCCGGGTAAACCGGAGGTGAAATCCCTTGTGCTGGTAGCACGTGTACGATGCCTTCCAGCCGTTTTCTTCTCCAAAGCGGCGCATCTCGCGCAGGATGGCGGAGATGCCCGCCAGGCTTCCGTGGCACACATTTTCGAGAACCGGCACCCGTCCGGCACGCCATTCGTCAACCTTTCGCTGCTCGAGGACGCCGAGGTCTATGAAGACATCCACCGGAGATGCGAATCCGCGGCGCTCAATTTGGCGCAGCATCGCTGCGTGGACCTTTACTTCCCTGTCTTTCATCGTATCACCGCTTGATCAGGTTCTGTCTGCAGGAACACTTTACCACGCTGTTTTCTCCGGTCAAGGCACTGTGGTCCCGTGTCCGGATTGTTCTTTGCATGTTTTCATCTTGACAGCCATCCTGCGCCGGAATATAGTTCCCCTCGTCACAAGCGCAAGGGAGTGCTTCCAGGCACGCCCCTGCGCTTTTTGTCGTTTCAAGAAGCTATGGGGCGGCAAAGATCAAAAAACGGAAGGTGAATGGAATGAAGTATTCTGCGGTCAACACAATCTGGGTCCTGCTGGGCGCGGCCCTGGTATTCTTCATGCAGGCAGGCTTTGCCATGTGCGAGGCGGGCTTTACGAGGGCAAAGAACACGGGCAACATCCTCATGAAGAACCTCATGGATTTCTGTATCGGGACGCCACTGTACTGGCTGTTCGGGTACGGTATCATGTTCGGTGCGGGTACGGCACTTTTCGGATGGATCGATCCCCTCATCATGAAGGACTACAGCCACATCCTGCCCGACGGTGTGCCGCTCTGGGCGTACGCCATCTTCCAGACGGTCTTCTGTGCGACCTCTGCCACCATCGTGTCCGGCGCCATGGCGGAGCGCACAAAGTTCTCGGCCTACTGCCTGTACTCGGCGGCGATCTCACTCTTCATCTATCCCGTGAGCGGGCACTGGATCTGGGGCGGCGGCTGGCTTCAGGAGATGGGCTTTCACGATTTTGCAGGCTCCACGGCTGTGCATATGGTGGGCGGTGTCTGCGCCTTCATCGGTGCCAGGATGCTGGGCCCGCGCATCGGAAAGTACGGGAAGGACGGAACACCGAAGGCTGTCCTGGGTCACAACCTGTCCATCGCGGCCCTCGGCGTCTTCATCCTGTGGTTCTGCTGGTTCGGCTTCAACGGTGCGTCCACGGTCGGGATGGCAACGGATGACCTGATCGGCTCCGCCTCCCTGGTCTTCTTCAACACGAACCTGGCGGCCGCCATCGCGACGCTGGTCACCATGATCTTCACCTGGCTCAGGTACGGAAAGCCGGACGTATCCATGACATTCAACGCAGCCCTGGCGGGCCTGGTTGGCATCACGGCGGGCTGCGATGCCGTGAGCCCCGTGGGCGCGGCCGTCATCGGGGCCGTGTGCGGCCTTATGGTCGTGCTGGCCGTGGGCTTCTTTGACCGGGTCCTCAAGATCGACGATCCCGTGGGTGCCATCTCGGTGCACGGTGTCTGCGGTGCCATGGGCACCATCCTGACGGGCCTGTTTGCCACCGGCGGTACCACCATGAAGGGGCTTTTCTACGGCGGCGGGCTCACCTTCCTGGGGATCCAGTGCCTGGGCGTTGTCTCCACCATCGCCTGGACGGCTGTCGTGATCACCCTGGTCTTCTGCGTCATCAAAAAGACGATCGGTCTCAGGGCAGATGCGGAGGATGAGATCATGGGCCTTGACCGCTCGGAGCACGGTCTTCCGACGGCCTACGCCGGCTTTGCCCTGATGCCAGATGGCGGCATGGATGAGGCCGTTTCCTCTGGCGCGCCTGCTGTGTCGGCCGCAGGCGAAATGGAGGTGACAAAGGCAGCTCCGGCGAAAGTGGCCGTGGATGGCAGGATATACACCCGGGTGCAGATCATCTGCAGGCCCTCCAGCCTCGAGGCACTCAAGACGGCGATGAACCGGATTGGGATTACCGGCATGACGGTGACCAATGTCATGGGCTATGGCACGCAGAAAGGGAAGCCCGAGTACTACCGCGGCACGCCCATCGAGGTGACGCTCCTGCCCAAGGTCCAGGTGGACATCGTGGTCAGCAGTGTGCCGGTGAGAAAGGTCATCGACACCGCCCGCAGCGTCCTGTACACCGGCCACATCGGCGATGGCAAGATCTTCGTGTGTGATGTGGAGAACGTGGTGCGGGTGCGCACCGGCGAGGAAGGCTTTGATGCACTCCAGACGGCAGAATAAAAACTGAAGCATCCGGCCTGATTGGGCACAACAGACAAAGAACGCTCAAACCCTTGTGACGCACAGGGTTTGAGCGTATTTTCTGCTCGGATGTCGAAACTTCTGAAAGGTGATGAAAAGGCATCTGAAGCGACTCGGCTGGGCAGGTCAGTCTGCTTCTGTGTGCACACCGTCCAGAGAGCTTTCGCAGTCGGCGACCATGTCCGGGGAGAAGAACATGGCCTTGTTGCCGCCGTCCCGCTTGGCGGTGTACATGGCAATATCGGCCGCGTGGTATAGGCTGTCGTAGCTGCGCTCCACCATGTCGGTCATGACGATGCCGATGCTGGCGGAAATCTCGATGCTGGTGGAGCCGCTTATGACCCACCTTCGGATCACCTGCACGATCTGGGTTGCGCGCTGCATGGCCCAGGCCTGCTCGTGCACGTTCTTGAGGTACAGCATGAACTCATCGCCGCCCAGGCGGCTGATCACGTCCGAGCTTCGGAAGAGCTTTTTCATGTCGGCGGCCACCTCCACCAGCACCTTGTCGCCCATCTGATGGCCCAGGAGATCGTTGACGCTCTTGAACTGGTCGAGGTCAAGGAGCATCAGGACGCCCTGGTCACCTGACTGCAGGGAGGATTCAATCTCCTGCTGGGCAGCAATGCGGGTGGTAAGGCCGGTCAGAAGGTCCGTTTCGGAGGCTTTCTTGGTTTCCTCCCGGCTCAGGATCATGGAGGCACGCGTGCGGTTGAGCATGTAGGTGGTGATCAGGCCGATCAGGAGGAACTGCGCAGCGAACAGGACCCTCGTTCCTCCGATGGGGGCGGGAGATGAAATGATCCAGCTGATGCACAGACCGAGGAAGGACAGAAACTGCAGAAGTCCCACGCGCCAGGCGTAGTCGAACAGATAGCACCCAACCGCCGCCTGTGTGCCGAACCAGAAGGCATCCGTTTCCAGAATGAGGGATCCGTAGATGGAGAGCGAATAGGCACCGAGGGAGAGGAGATATCCGACGGTGAGCAATGCCAGCCTGGGGCTGTCCTTTCTGAAAGCGATGAGCATGCCGGCAATCCCGCAGACCAGATTATACAGGCAGACATACAGGCCTTCCATCGGCTGATGAGTCGCATATCCAAAGGCGATGGTCAGGAGACTGGCACCGACCATGATGCAGCTGAGCACCTGGATTGATTCGCGGTTGGATCGCGTCACGGCGTCCCGGTACTTGTCGAATATGTCGGTGTCAAAACCGTACTGGTTTACGACCGCCCTGAAATCTGCCATCGGATAGGTCATCCCTTTCTGAGGTCGAAGGGTTTCGGGTGAGTGTTCAGGTTTCAGATGGACCGGGGTGCCGGAGAATTCGAAGGCACACTTGCCCCGTGGATGATCCGGAATGCGCGAAAAAGGCGCAGGCCGCGAAGTTTCTGCCCAGGCTTTCCCTGGCTGAATCGTCTCGGCCGATTGGCGTGTCACCTTCCAGGTGTTTTTTTGTGGAATCGCACCAAGAGTATACATGAACTGACAGAAAAAACATAGGGAAAAGACGGGATCAGTTTGGGGAATATCAGGTCTGGCAGAGTGCCTGTCATCTGAGCAGGGCTCCATCTTCCGGAAAAGTCTGTGGAGCGCAGTATTTCAGCAGGGATGTGAATAAATATTACATATATTTTACATATTAAATATATATAAAATAATTTAAAAAGTTACAATAGAAAGTATAGTCTGATGATATGACTCTTTTATACGGTCAGGTGCTTTTCATGACGTGCAGAACAGCCGCCGGATTCCTCCAGCGGCTGTTTGTGGATGGTATCTCTCTCAGGTGTCCTCGATCCAGGTGACCGGGTTCCCTGTCCGGGGAAGCTGTGTGCGGCTGGGTGCGCCGCCCTCTGCAAAGCCAAGGATCAGACCGCCGGTGACGGTTTCGTCCTTCGCGAGCCCCAGCGTCTCCAGGAAGGCGCGGACCGAGGGATCTTCGTCCAGCCAGTGCAGCTGGTTGATCCAGCAGGACCCCAGGTCCAGGGCATTGGCGGCAATCATCATGTTTTCAAGGGCGCAGGCGCTGTCGGCCATGGCGTTACCGTAGCCCTTCCGGTTGGCGGTCACGATGAGCACGGGGGCGCCGTAGTGGAAGACGTAGCCTCCCTTTTTGGCGGCGGAGATGGAGTGGCGCAGGGACACATACAGGTCCTCCGAGTCCTCCATGCCGGCAAAGGCGTCCTGGACGAGGGCGGCAAGCCGCTCAAGCACGTCCTTTCTGGTGATCACAAGCAGCCTCGTGGACTGGCTGTTGGAGCCGCTCGGGGCGGCGCGTCCGGCCTCGATGACCTTCTCGATCAGGTCCTTCGAGGGCAGCTCCGGCTTCATTCTTCTGGTGCTTCGTCTGGTGAAGATGGCTTCCAAGGCATCCATATCGGGTGATAACTCCTCTCGTGCGGTGCCCCGGCAATGGCCGGGACCGCCGGTCTCCAGGGAAAACCCGTCCTGGTCTGTGACAGCTTAGGGGGCCGCCCGCCCGGTGTTCATGTCTGGACAGCTGGCCGAAGTGATCATACCATGAAATGGAGTTTGATTGAACAGCAAAGAAAAGCTCCTGCCTCCTGCAAGTATGCGGGCTGCGATACCCGGTCCCGGGCCGCCAGAGTGTGCGCGCAGTTTGCATTTTGCTTTTCCTCGGTGTATAACGGCATGGCGCTTCCTGCGAAAGATCAATCGCAGGGAAACAAGATGCAGATGAAGAAAAGGGGATACCAAGATGGCGATTTCCAGGAATCTTCTTGAAAAGTATGCGGAGCTCATTGTCCGGACCGGGGCCAACGTGCAGAAGGATCAGGTGGTACAGCTGACCATTGCCGTGGAGCTGCATGAGTTTGCCGCCATGGTGATGGAAGCCTGCTACAGAGCGGGCGCGAAAAAGGTCAACATAAACTGGACGTATGACCAGCAGGACAGGCTGAACTATCTGTATGCGGACAGGGAAACGCTGGCGACAGTGCTGCCCTGGGAGGAGGCAAAGATGAAGCAGATGGTGGAAGATCTGCCGTGCCGGATCTACATTGCCTCCGAGGATCCGGATGCCATGCAGGGCGTGGATCCGCAGAAGCTTTCCTCCGTCATGCAGTCCCGTGCCAGTGTGATGAAGCCCTACAGCAATGCCATTGACGGCAAGCATCAGTGGGTCATCGCCGCCTATCCCTCCGAAAAGTGGGCGAGGAAATGCTTCCCGGATGCAGAGGATGCTGTGGACAGGCTCTGGGAGGCCATTCTGAAAACGGTGCGTGTGGATGAAGAGAACGATCCGGTCGCAGCCTGGAAGGAACATACTTCATTCATTGAAAAAAAGGCAGCATGGCTCAACAGCCAGGCCTTCACTTCTCTGAAGTATCACAGCGCAAACGGCACGGACTTTACCGTGGACCTGATCCCGGGTGCCAGCTGGGAGGGCGCAGGCGCCATCAATGCGAAAAACGGAGTCTTCTACATTCCCAACATGCCCACGGAAGAAATCTTCACGTCTCCCGTGGCGGGGAAGTGCGAGGGAACACTGGTGGCCGTCAAGCCTCTGTCCTGGAACAGTCAGCTCATTGAAGACTTTGCTATTACCTTCGAGCACGGACGCGCCGTCTCCTGCAGGGCAGGCAAGGGACAGGAACTGCTGGAGGAGATGATTCACATGGACGAGGGTGCCGCCATGCTGGGTGAGGTTGCCCTGGTACCCAAGGAGAGCCCGGTGAACCAGTGCGGCTTCCTGTTCTACGAGACGCTCTTTGACGAAAATGCTTGCTGCCACTGTGCACTGGGCATGGGCTTCAAGGAAGTGCTGCCCGGCGGGGATGACATGACCGTGGAGGAAGCGCAGACAAAGGGCATCAACGATTCCATCATCCATGTTGACTTCATGGTTGGCGCAGACGATCTGTCCATCGATGGTGTGCGGGCAGACGGCAGCACAGAGCCGATCTTCCGGAATGGGACCTGGGCTTAAAGTATATGAAAGCAGCTGTTCCTCGCCTCGGGGAACAGCTGTTTTGGTGAAGGGAATGCGCATGCTGTGCCTGGAAAATGCAACACGGATGGAACCCATTGAGGGAGCTGATATGGGCGCTGAAGCTTTATCCGGCAAAGGTCCCGGGGCAGAGTGACGGATACGCAGTGTGCCCCTTCTCTCCGGGCCCATACCGTGCGTGCGAACGGCGCTCTGTCAAAACTGTCAGGAGATTTTTGGATTCCTGTGGGTGATAGGAATTGCGTGGTTCAACGCCTGAAGAGATCATCACCACTGATCGTGTTCTGCACGCAGGCTGAATGCATGTTCTTTTTCAATCCGCTGGCGGAAATCAGGGTAATAAAGAGGGACTTTGGCGAATCCGTTTCCTGCCTGAACAGATCCCGCTTATGAATGAGATTTCTCTCACATGCCAGGTCAATCTCGAAGGGCTCCGTCGTAAATTTTGCTTCGCACAGGTTGATCACATCATCCTTCCGGTCAATCAGCAGGTCAATCTGGGCTCCATCTTTCTGCTTAGAGCTTCGCCAGGAATAGTCCTGACTCTCTATTCCCCGAATTCCTAAAGCATCTTTGATCTGTGCAACATGATGCAGACACACCATTTCAAAGGCAAAGCCGCTCCATGCGTTATAAGCCGGGGAAGCAGTATAAGATATCCAGGATGAAATGGGATGCTCATTCATAAACTGATAACAAAAGAGCGTGAAAGGATCCACCAACTGGTAAATCATCCCGTTCCCTTTTTTCCCATAGGCATAGTATTTCCGAATAAAATCGCATTGCTCCAGCTCCAGCAACACTTTTGTCAGCTGTGCTCCTCCGCCAATTGCTTTCATTTTCTCCAGATCGGCTCTCGTCATTCCCTTTCCGGATTTGGAAAGTGCATTCAGCACGGCCGCATGCTTTTCATGATGCAGGAATAAGGAAGAAAGCAGTATCCGGAATTCATCATGCAGTTGTCCGGTGCGCTTCATGCAGAGCTCCTCCACATTCTGGGCCAGGTTCAGCCTGGGGGAGAGGAAATTCAGATAATAGGGAATCCCGCCAAAAACCATGTAGCTTTCAATGATCTGCCTGCGAGACATCTCCAGATGATTGACCCTCATAAACTCCTCGCATTCACCCAGGGAGAATGGACGCAGATGGATGATCCGCGTCATGCGGTTATATAGGCCGCCTGTATTCTGTAGGATGTTTGAGATGATCCACGAAGCTGCCGAGCCGCAAACCATGAGCAGTATATCAGGCTGCGTGGATCCCCAGCTGTTCCAAAAGAAATCCAGAGCGGGAAGGAAATCCGATTTTCCTGAATCCATCCACGGGAGCTCATCCAGAAAGACAACTTTCTTATTGGAGGTTGGCTCCCTGTATACACTCTCCCTGCACAGCAGTGCTTTCAGTCTGCTGAAAGCCTCGAACCAGTCTTCCGGAGCCTCTTTGTTTTCATCCCCCTGCTCCCGAAGCTGTCGATGAAACACCTTCAGTTTCTCGCGGTTGCTGGTCCCGGTGAGCCCAGTTGCATAAAATGAAAACCTTTCGGAGAAAAACTGTCTGATGAGATATGTTTTTCCCACTCTGAGTCTGCCATACAACACGGCAAACTCCGGACGTCCTGAGCTGAGACAGTCCTCCAGCACCTGTTTCTCATATTCCCTGCCAACAAGAATCAAGCGATTATCTCCTCAAAACTGCCGACAAAGCACGGCGATCATCACGTTTCGGCAGTTTTTATAATAAAATGACCTCAAAAATGCCGTTTATTGTATTGTATGCATGCCGCCTCCCGTGATCAAGAGGAATCCTTAGTTAGTGGTGTACAACTGCCGAAAAGCCTGATAAAATGCTCCTGCTGATATGAAAAAGCAGCGCTTCGGTTTCCAAAGACTTGAACAGAAAGGGAGATACCTCAATGAAGAAACTGGTTGTTCTGGTCCTGGTGCTCTGCCTGTTTGCCCTGCCCGCCCTTGGTGAGACTGCGGATGTCGTTTCCTCCGCATCGGTCGCGGATTTCTATGGTGCCGCCGGTATGACCGGCGATGACCTGATGAATTCCATCAATGCGTACAATGGCTTCTTTGCCATCGCATCGGTCAATCCGGATGGAACGCCGAATGTCGGCTTCTACATTTACAGCATGGTCAAACTGGAGGACGCCTACTATCTCCAGCTCGGCCTCGCACCCAATCAGACCACGGTCAACATTGATAACGGCAGCAGCCTGATGGCTATCTATGCCGCGCGCCCCGAAGGAGAGGGGGCTACCTATGCGACAGCCGGTGCCCGGATGAACCTGGAAAAGGTGACGGATGCCGATGTGATTGCAGCCCTGAAGGAGATTGCACCGCAGGGAACAGAGATGTTCTATCTGGTGACGTCTGTTCGCCCCCTGGGCTGATGCATCAAGAAAACGCCGTTAATTATTTCATAAGCAAGCAGCTCCTGGCATATTATGCCAGGAGCTGCTTGCTTATCCCTTCAGATCGACCTGAGAAGGGTGCTATACCCGTTCCCAGAGCAATGGGAGGACCATAGATGGCCTGCGGGCATATACGATTTTCAATCAAAGCTGCGCTCCGGACCTTTGTGAGAATCAGTAAACCAGCCTTTCAGTGCCTGGTAGAGCTCCCTGTAGCGGGGATACAGATCTGCATAGAATGCAGTGCGCTCAGGGGAGGGCAGATAGACAGACGCGCTGTCCCCGGTCTTCAGGGTTTCCACAAAGGAATCGTAGCTCATGAACCTGCCAAGACCGATCAGCGCGGATGCCGCAATGGCCCGGGCCGGGAGCGTCTGTGCATCCCGGAACACGGTGATCTCCTGGCCGAGCACGTCTGCAAAGATCTGGCACCATGGGCCGACCTGCCCTCCGCCCCCGATGATGGATACCTCTGCCGGCTTTTCTTCCAGCATCTCCATTCCCTGGCGGATAGAAAAGGCCACGCCCTCCATCATGGCCCGCGCCATGTCCTCCGCATCCGTCTCGGGCGTGACGCCGAGGAAGCTGCCCCGGACATTTGCGTCCAGGACGGGGAAGCGCTCGCCGGTCAGGTACGGGAGGGCAAAGACGCCGTGGGCGCCCGGGACGCTCCTTTCCAGAAGGGACTGAACGTATGCATAGTCCGGCCGGCCGTCCCTCGAAAAGAGCTTCGCCACCCAGCGGTGCACGTTGCCCGCATTCAGGAAGGGCACGACGTTAATGATCCCTCCTTCCGGCATGGCGGCGAGATTGAAGATGCCGCTCTCCCGGAAGAGGGGACGGTCCGACACGGTGGCCACCCAGCCGGAGGTCCCAAGGTTAATGTTGTACTGCCCGGGCCGCGCAATGCCGCTGGCCAGGGTCGTGGCACCAGCATCCCCTGCACCCGCAAAGACGGGTGTGCCCTCGGGGTAGCCTGTGACCGCGGCGGCGGTGAACGTGACAATTCCCGCCATGCGGTGGCTTAAAAGGAGACGCGGCATCCTGAATACAGAGACTCCGGCGCTGCTGAGGATGCGCTCGCACCAGGTCTTTTCCCTCAGGTCCATGGCACCTGCGGTCGAGCAGGCGGTGACGTCCCCGACGGTCTCGCCCGTGAGGCGCGCGATGACAAAGTCCTTGGAGGAGATGAGAAAGGATCGGGCCCTGCGGAAGACATCGGACCTGTGGCGGCTGAGCCACAGCATCTTTGCCACCGGCATGGTGCCGTCCACGTGGTTGCCGGTGGTTTCAAGCAGGAACGCTTCGCCGACCTTCTGCCGGATCTCCTCTGCCTCCTTCACGGCCCGCCCGTCGCTGTAGAGGATCGCGCGGCCGAGGGGGTTCAGATCCTCGTCCACCGGGATCACGTCCTGCATCTGACCGCTCATGACGATGCCGATGATCTGATCCGCCTCCCCGAGGAGTTCGCGGGAGAGGAGGACAAAGGCGTCCCACCATTCCATGGGATCCTGCTCGACGAGACCGCCATCGTGAAAGGTCCTGATCTCCCGGGATGCCTCATACAGGACCTGTCCGTCTTCTGTCACCAGCACCGCCTTGACGGCCGTGGTGCCGATATCAAAGGTTGCAATACAGCCCATGGTCTTTCCTCCTTCTTACCTTGCGTCCCCGCGTCCCACCTTCTGGAGAATGACGGCGAGGATGATGATGCTCCCCGTGATCATATCCTGGAGGTAGGTGGGCATCTGCAGCATGGTCAGACCGTTGGTCAGGATGCCGAGGATCGCGCAGCCCACCAGCGTGCCGGGCACATTGGGGATGCCCTTGCGGCTCACGGTGCAGCCGATGAACACGGCGGCATAGGAGCTGAGGAAGTAGCCGTCGCCGGCCGTGGTGTTGGCAGAGCCCACGCGGGATGCGATGAGCATGCCGGTGATGCAGGAGAGGAGGGCACAGAGGGCAAAGGCGATGTTCTTGTAGAGCGGGACGTTGATGCCAGACACCTTCGCCGTCTCCTCACTCCCGCCGATGGCGTAGAACCTCCGGCCCAGCACCGTGTGGCGCATGATCAGGGAGAAGAGCACCACGAAGGCCACCATGATCAGCGAGAGCAGCGGAATCTCGCCCAGCTTGTAGGTGCCGAGGAAGGAAAAGCCCCTGGGAATATTCTGGAACACGGTGGCGCCGCCGGTCAGGCGGTAGATCAGCCCCGAGAGCACCGTGCTCATGCCGAGCGTGGTGATAAACGACAATACCCGGAACCTTGCCACGATCCACCCGTTGATCCACCCGATCACAAGGGCAATGAGCATGGGGAGGAGAAAGCACAGGGGCAGCGGGAGGCCGGCAACGGCCATCTGCGCCGCCATGACGCCGCCGAGACTTGCCATGGTGCCCACGGACAGGTCAAACTCGTTGATGCTCATCACCATCGTCGCCCCGATGGAGATGATGACCATGAGGGAGATCTGGCGGGAGATGTTGATGAAGTTTCGGAGCGTGAAAAAGGACTTGGGGCGAAGAATGGAAAACACCAGGATGATCATCACCAGCGCCAGCAGCGTCCCATAGGCCTGGAGCAGGTTCCGGACACGTTTCATGAGGCAACCCCTTCTTTATGAATTCGCGGATTTCACTTTTGCCCTGGCTTCCCTGTAGCACAGGTCCAGCACCTGCCGGGTGGTGAGGTCCTGATTCTCCAGGACCTCCCAGGTTCTTCCGGATGCCATGATCTGGACCCTGTCCGCCACCTCCAGCACCTCCTTGAGATCGGAGGACACGAACAGGACACCGCACCCCCGGTCTGCCTCAGCGCGGAGGAGACGGTGGATCTCGGACCGGGTCATCACGTCCACCGCCTGGGTGGGCTCATCGCACAGGAAAATGCGGGGGCGGGTGAGGAGGGTCCTGGCAAAGACCACCTTCTGCTGGTTGCCGCCGCTGAGCTCCAGGACGCGCTGCTCCTGGCCCGCCATGCGCACCTGAAGGCGCTCCGTCATGGAATGGACGGCCTGAGTCTCCTGCTTTTTCCGGACGATGCCGCGCCGCGATACATCCTGAAGGGCACTCAGGGATACGTTCTCGCGCACCGAGAGGTTCCCGATCATGCCCTTGCCGCGCCGGTCCTCTGAGATGAGGGCCATTCCGCGGGAGAGGGAGCGGGCGGGGGAGAGGCGGGGCTGCACTTCGCCCATCAGACGGATCTCGCCCCCGTCTGCGCTCCGCAGGCCGTAGAGGGTCTCCAGAAGCTCCGTGCGTCCGCTGCCGCCGAGGCCGAAGATCCCGAGAATCTCGCCCGCATGCAGGCTGAGGCTGGCATCGAGGACGGTGCCATCCCGGCTCTTGAGGTGACTGCAGGAGAGGAGCTCGTCCCCGGTATTCTTCGCGCGCGCAAGGCCCCCTGCCGTATAGTGGTCTGCCATGAGGCGGATCAGGTCCTCGCGCGTGGCGGAGGCGGTCTCAAGGGTCTTCACGAGGGTGCCGTTTTTGAGCACGGTCACCCGGTCCGTGAGACGGAAGATCTCATCGAGCCGGTGGGACACATACAGTATGGCGGTTCCGCGGCTCTTCAGGCGTCCGATGATCTCAAAGAGCGTCTCACTCTCCCGCTCGGTGAGGGAGGCGGTGGGCTCATCGAGGATCAGAAGGCGGCAGTCGTGCATCAGGGCGCGGACGATCTCAAGACAGGTGCGCTGGGGCGGGGACATCCGGGCAGCGGTCATATGAAGGTCCAGCTCGATTCCGGCATCCTGCGAAACGGCCTGTACCTTCTTTTCCATGCTTTTCCAGTCCACGAACGCACCCTTCCTGGGATAGGGGAGGCCGAGGTACGCGTTCTCGACGGCCGTGAAGGTGGGGACCAGGGTGCGGTCCTGGTGGATCACGCTGATGCCCGCACGTCTCGCTGCCGCGGGCGTCCTCGGGAGATAGGGCGAGCCGCCGAAGGAGATGGAGCCTTCCTCCATCTGGTAGACCCCGGTCAGGAGCTTGATGAGGGTGGACTTGCCGGCCCCGTTTTCGCCGACGAGCCCGTGGACCTCGCCCTCCCTGAGGGAAAAGCAGATGTCCCGGAGGGCGTAGATCCCGCCAAAACTTTTGGATACGTTCTTTGTCTCAAGCAGCATGCCCGCCGCCTCCTCCGGATTCTGAAAGGCCTGGGAGGGACAAGGGCAGGTCCCTCCCAGGCAGATGTGTCAGGCGATTCAGTCGATGAAATCTGCGACGTTCTCGATGGTGATGAGGGTTGCGGGCGCGTACTTTTCGCCCTTCTCGATCTCCACGCCGTCAAACAGCTTCTCCATCTCCTCCACCACGATATCGCCCATGCCTTCAAAGTTCTGGGCGACGGTGGCCTTCAGGTTTCCGCCCTCAGAGAGGAGGGACACGGCCTGCTGGTTGCCGTCCACGCCGGTCACGATGACCTCGTCACGGCCGGCTTCCTTCAGGGCCTGGGTGGCGCCGATGGCGGGCTCATCCCAGGCTGCCCAGATGGCGGTCACGCTGCCGCTCTCGGCGTTTGCCAGAAGCAGGTTTTCCACGATGGTCTGTGCGTCGTTGATGGGCTGCTCCGCGGGCACGTGCTGCTCGGTGATGAGCGTGATGTCCGGGTATTCCCTGATGATGTCGTCAAAGGCCTCGCAGCGCTTCACGACGCCGGGGTGGGGCCTGTGGGTCAGGGCGATGACGGTGCCCTTGCCGCCCATGAGCTCGTCGAAGAGATAGCGCACGATGAGGGAGCCCATCTGGTAGTTGTCGCTGGTGGCATTCAGCGTCATGCCGTCGATGAAGCCGCTGTCGCAGCCGAAGACCGGGATGCCGGCATCAAAGGCGTCCTGGAGCTGGTTGGCGATCTGGGACGGGTCGGCGCTGACCAGGACGATGGCGTCCGTCACCCCGCCGATGGCCACGTTCTCCACCTGGCTGGCGAGCTCAGCAAAGTCGTTGTTGGTGTTAATGACGTTCACCTGTGCGCCCTTTTGTTCCAGCAGGCCCTTCATGTATTCCACCATCTGGTTCGTGGTCACGGACCCGAGGTAGGGGGTCATGAGGGCGACCTGCTTTCCGCTCATGTCCGCCAGGGCGGCGGAGGAGAGGAGCAGCAGACAGGCAGTGAGGATGATCGCGGTGATTCTTCTCATGGTCATGTGGTTTTCCTCCTTCAAATGATTCTGGTGAAAATGGGTATGGTGTTTCGGCGTCCCGCCGGGAAAAACAGACTTCAGGTGCCTCACAGTCCCCTCAGTGCGTCCGTCATGGAACGGACGTAGGCGGCCACCTCGGGAGCGGCGTCTTTTCCGTGGACTCCGATGATCTTCACGATGGCAGAGCCCACGATGGCACCGTCCGAGAGCTCTGCCATCCTGCGCGCCTGCTCGGGGGTGGAGATGCCAAAGCCCACGGCGCAGGGGATGGAGGTGTTCTCGCGGATGGCGGAGACGATGCCTGTGAGGTCGGTGGCGATCTCGGTCCTGGTGCCTGTGACGCCAAGGCTCGAGACGATGTAGATGAAGCCCTCCGCATCTTTTGCGATCTTTGCGATCCGCCCTTCGGAGGTGGGCGCCACGAGGGACACGAGGTCGACGCCATACTTATGGCACACATCCAGGAACTCGCCCTTCTCCTCATAGGGGACATCCGGCAGGATGAGTCCGTCGATGCCGATGTCATGGCAGGTGGAGATGAAGCGCTCGGCGCCGTAGGAGAAGACCACGTTGGCGTAGGTCATGAAGACCATGGGCACATGGACGTCCCGCCGCAGCTCCCGCACCATCTGGAAGATCTTGTCGGTGGTGACGCCGCCCTCCAGGGCCCGCAGGCTCGCCGCCTGGATGACCGGGCCTTCCGCCATGGGATCTGAGAAGGGAATGCCCAGCTCCACGAGGCTCGCGCCGTTTTCCACCGCGGCCCTCACACAGGCCTTCGTGGTCTCCAGATCCGGGTCCCCGCAGGTGAAAAAGGGAATAAAGGCTTTCCCGTGATCAAAGGCTTTTGCAATGTTACTCATGCAGATCCTCCCCCCTGTACCTTGCGATGGCTGCGACGTCCTTGTCGCCCCTGCCGGAGAGGGTGACGACCAGGATCTGGTCTTTGCCCATGCCGGGCGCCAGCTTCATGGCGTGGGCGACGGCGTGGGCCGACTCGATGGCCGGAATGATACCCTCGGTCCTGGACAGGTACTCAAAGGCGTTCACCGCCTCATCGTCGGTGACGGGTACGTACTCGGCCCGCCCGATGTCGTGGAGATGGGCGTGCTCGGGGCCGACGCCCGGGTAGTCAAGGCCCGCGGAGATGGAGTAGACGGGTGCGATCTGGCCGAACTCGTCCTGGCAGAAATAGCTCTTCATGCCATGGAAGATGCCCACGCGCCCGACGTTCACCGTGGCCGCGGTCTCCAGGGTGTCGATGCCGCGCCCGGCCGCCTCGCACCCGATGAGCCGGACGCCCGGGTCGTTAAGGAATGCGTAGAAGCTGCCGATGGCATTGCTTCCGCCGCCTACGCATGCCATGACCACGTCCGGGAGCCGGCCTTCCTTCTCAAGGATCTGGGCGCGGATCTCGCGGGAGATGACTGCCTGGAAGTCGCGCACGATCGTGGGGAAGGGGTGCGGGCCCATGACGGAGCCCAGGCAGTAGTGGGTGTCATCGATGCGCTTGGTCCACTCGCGCATGCACTCGTTGACGGCATCCTTGAGGGTGGCGGTGCCGGTGGTGACGGGCACGACCTGGGCACCGAGCAGGCGCATCCGATAGACGTTCAGGGCCTGGCGGCGGGTGTCCTCCTCGCCCATGAAGATGACGGCCTCCATGTCCAGAAGGGCCGCGGCCGTGGCGGTGGCGACGCCGTGCTGTCCGGCGCCGGTCTCGGCGATGAGCCGTGTCTTGCCCATCTTTTTGGCCAGGAGCGCCTGCCCCAGGACGTTGTTGATCTTGTGGGCGCCCGTGTGGTTCAGGTCCTCACGCTTGAGGTAGATCTTCGCACCGCCAAGATCCCTGGTCATCTTCTCCGCATAGTAGAGTCTGGAGGGGCGGCCCGCGTAGTCGTTGAGAAGCTGGGTCAGCTCCCTCTGGAAGTCAGGGTCCTGCCTGTAATGGTTGTAGGCCTCCTCCAGCTCGATCACGGCATTCATCAGGGTCTCGGGGATATACTGCCCGCCGTGGATGCCAAAGCGGCCATGTTCGCTGCTCATCCTGCATGTCCTCCTTTTGTGATTTCTGCCCGTTCCAGGAACGATCCAAAAACTGTCTGCATGTTGGGTATTCCAGAGAATACAAAAAATCCCTGACAGACTTTTTTCTGTCAGGGACGAAGTTTCTTCGCGGTGCCACCCTGATTCACGGATTTCTCCGTGCACTCTGCGGGATACATTCATATCCCCGGCCATGACGGAGGCCTCCCCGTCGCGGATTACTTGTGTCCGTTCACCCGCGCCCTCAGCGGTCCATCGCACGGTCGCCTTCCACCCGGCTCCCACCATCCCGGGCTCTCTGAAGGGGCATCTCCGTCGTCTCTCCGCTTCAACGGTTTTATGATGTGGTTCTTATTCTAGCGCGTGGAAAGAAAAAGACAAGGGAATCAGGAGATAAAAACATCTGAAAAACATATACCTGTCCCGGCAGGGACGGAGAGGATCCATGGTCAGAAGATCAGACATCCGCAGCGGCCCGCCTCCTTCACGCGGTACAGTGCCGTATCTGCATCCTTGAAGATGTCGCCCTCTGGATTCGGCCGGTCGCCAAAGGCGACGCCGACGCTGAGGGAGGCAGGCGGAAGATCGCCGGAGGGCTTCTGCAGCATGACATTCGCCTGATCGATCTTCCCCTTGATCTGCTCCCGGATGCTGCTGTCCACATTGGTCATGATGACGACAAACTCGTCGCCGCCCAGGCGGAAGATCAGATCCGTGGAGCGGAAGTGATAGGTCAGCACCTCGGCCACCCGCTTGAGCACCAGATCGCCGACGTCGTGCCCGTAGGTGTCGTTGACGGACTTGAACTTGTCCACATCCACCAGGACCAGCGCATTGTGCGACATATCGAGGTCGTGGCGCATGAAATCGTACGCGCTGCGGTTATAGAGCCCCGTCAGGGAATCGTGCATGCTGCCGTAGGTCAGACGGTCGTGGGTGCGCCGGTTTTCGTCGAAGATCATGTTGTAGGTCTCGGCCACATAGCGCAGCTCCTGTGCGCCGCAGAGCCTGGCGGCATTCTTGTTCTTGATCTGCGTGACAAGGTCCAGGACCGGCATGAGGATCCAGACTGAGATGAATGCGACCAGCAGCAGGACCACGAGGAGCATCATCACGGTCAGCACTGTCTGCAGTGTGAGCAGGACCTCTTCCCGCCGGGTGGACTGGATCCGGGCCTGCTCGGATGCCGCGATCAGCTCCTGGGTACAGAGGGTCGTGCTGTCCATGATCCTGGCCTTGATGTCCCGGTACGCATCCCCGAAGACCAGGTCCATGGCCATGGCCTGCTTTTCCTCAGGCGGCAGGGATTCCATCTCGGGGGTGAGCGGATCGCTTCTCAGGGCCCCGGGGATGGAGCCCTCGTCCGCATCCGTGGCGGCGAGGACAAGGTTCATGGCCAGGTATTCCTGATGCATCAGCTCATTGGAATAGCTCAGTGCGGCGGAGAGATGCGAAAGCGCTGCGGGATTCGTCTCCCCGAACAGCATTCTCAGGGTATTCACCGCATTGTCCCGTCGCCGCGTGACCTCCGCCTCCTCAAAGTATGCCCTGAGGTAAACCGGGTCGCCAGTGGCTACGTAGGCCCGCACACTCTCCGTCATCTCATCGGAACCCATCTCGAGGTCTGTGGCGCACAGGCGGGCCTGGAGGAACTGCTCGAGGGTGTCATCGATGTGCTGGTAGCCCCTGGACACGAGGGAGTCTGCCACAAACAGGGCCGTCGCGATGACGAGGGAGAGGCAGATGAAAAAGATGAGCGAGGTCCTCATGGAGATGCTGCATTTTTCCTGCAGATGGCGGAGGAGCGGTGCCCGCTGCGGCTTTGGGGTGGTGGGCGTTTCCGCTTTCTGTGTCTCCAGGGTTTTCTCGGCCTTTGCCCGCGCCTCAAGGAAGGGCGTGAAATTCTCAGGCGGCACGGGCGGGGACATGTAGTAGCCCTGCACGAGATCGCAGCCGAGCTTTCTGAGTGCCTCTACCTGCTGCTCCGTCTCCACACCCTCTGCGACCACGGGCGCCTTGATGTGCCGCGCGATCTCGATGATGATCGTGATCATGTCCAGATCGCTGTCTCCCTTGAAGGCCGTCTGGATGAACTTCATATCCAGCTTCAGCACGTCAATGGGCAGGGTGGAGAGCATGTTCAGGGAGGAGTAGCCGGTGCCGAAATCATCCATCTCCACGAGAAAGCCGAGGGCGCGCAGGCGCTTGACCATCTCGATGAGCTGCTCCGCGTCCTGGGCGTAGGCGGACTCGGTCACCTCCAGGTGCATGTCGCCGGGGTCCAGGTGGTATTCCTCCAGAAGATGCAGGAGCAGGTAGGAGATGCCGGGGTTATTCAGATCGATCCTGGACACGTTGACCGACACCGGCACGGTAAAGCCAAACTGTTCCTTCCACAGGTGGATCTGCTTTGCCGCCTCGCGCCAGACATAGTGGTCCAGCTCCTCGATGAGACCGTTTTCCTCAAACAGGGGAATGAAGACGCCGGGGCTCACCATGCCCAGCTTCGGATGGCTCCAGCGCACCAGCGCCTCGGCCCCGGAGAGGACCGGGGGATCCTGATGGATCGAGAACTTCGGCTGGAAATAGACGAGGAACTGGCCTTCCTCGATGGCCTTCGGAAAGTCTTCGATCAGCTGCATGGAGTAGAGCTCTGCCTTGTGGAGCGTGTCGTCGAAGACGCCGATGTTCCGTGTGAAGCTGTTTCTGACGGCGTCCGAGGACATCTTCGCCCGGTCAAAGCGCCGCTCCATCTCCAGGCTCTTGTCCACCTGGGCGTAGACGCCCATGCGAAGGCGGACGCGGCTGCCCGTGTCGGCATCGCCCGACAGGCCTGCGGAGGCGCGGTCCAGCATGGCCTTGTAGTCTTCCCGGTGGGGACAGTAGATCTGGAAGGTGTCGGCCTCCACGCGGCAGGCAAGGCCGCCGTTTTCCTGGGCCAGGGACTGGACTTGCCGGGCCACGCGCCGGAGCACGTCGTCCGCGTAGGCCTTCCCGTGGCGCTCGTTGATGATCCGGAAGTTATTGATGTCCACCAGGATGGCGTCCATCTGGACGTCCGGGTGGTGCAGGTCAAACTGCCGGGCATAGCTGTAGAAGAAGTCCTTCGTGTACAGGCCGGTCAGCCGGTCCCGCTCCGTGGACTCGATGATCCTGCGCCCCTCAAACAGTTCTATGGCGCGCCGCACGCGCGCCTGGATCACCCCGGCGTCCGGGTAGGGCTTCTGAATAAAGTCGCTGGCACCGAGGGACAGGCACTCGATCTCCCGCGCTCTGTCCGCGGACGCGACGATGACCGGGATGTCCTGGTAATCCTGGATGCCGCGGATCCGGATGAGGACGTCCAGGCCTGACATATTGGGCATCATGAGATCGAGGAGGACCAGGGAGACGGCGTCCCTGTGTTCCCTGAGGAGTTCCAGCGCCTTCACGCCGTCCTCCGCAAAGAGGATCTGGTAGTCGCGCTCCAGAATCGCGCCAAGGATCTGGCGGTTGATCTCCTCGTCCTCCACGACGAGCAGGGTTCGTTTGAGGTCTTTTGTATCCTTGTTATTCAAGCGTATATCACCTCTGTAGAAAAGGCATATGCAGCCTTCCGCCTCTCGGGGTTTTGAGGTTTACGTCTCAACAGACGGGGATTCTCCTGCGCCTGTGGTCTGGGGAAATTGTAAAAGGCTGATCGCGCACTGTCAACCAAAGCGTTTGACGGGGCGGCCCCCATCCGATAAGATGGGCCATCCTGTGTCAAAAAGAATCTGGCCGGAAGGAGTGAGAGCATGAAGCGCGCATCGGAATTCTGCACATGCACCGACTACGCCTGCCCCTGCCACCCGTTGAACCACGATCAGGGGTGCAGCCTGTGCATCCAGAAAAACCTTCGGGAAAAGGAGATCCCGACCTGCTTTTTCCGGGACATCATGGACAGGTGCTCGGTGGAAAAGCCGACAAAAGCTTGGCACTACGAGGACTTTGCCGGTCTGGTCCTGAGGGCCCTGGGCGAGCGAAAAATGTGATGGGCGCATGTCATCTGGGCGATTTTCGATCCTCTGCCCGCTTCCCCGTTCAACCACAAGTTGAACCGGAAAGCGGGCAAAATCTATGGACAGGGCACAGGGAGCGGCTATAATAGCACCTGTCACGTGATTTGGCTTAAATCAAATCCTGGCAGGGATGCGAACGTGGCTTTCTCTGTCCGGGATGATACCTGCATGAAAAGCCGGAGGCTTTTGGAAAGGAGCTGCATTTGACCGGTATTGAAGCATTCACGACGGTGAAGGACTTTCTGGATGAGCGCAAGATTCACTACAGTGCGGACGAGGAAAACCTGGTCGTCAAGATGGACATCCAGGGCGATGACCTCCCCCTCAGGATCATCCTGCGGGTCCTGGAGGACAGGAAGGTGGTGCAGGCCCTGGCACCCCTGGCCTTCAGGGTGCCGGAAGACCGCCGCATGGAGTGCGCCGTGGCGGTGCACTACGCCAACTACGGCATGGTCAACGGCGCCTTTGACATGGACATGCGCGACGGCGAGATCCGCTTCCGCGCCACCCATGGCTACAGGGACACGGAGATGAGCCTCAAGCAGGTAGAATACCTGTTCAACACCGTGCTGTTCACCGCGGACCGCTATCACAGCCGCCTGTTCTTCCTCAGCCGGGGCAAGTCCACCCTGGAGGAGTTCATCGAGGAAGAGGAGAGCTGAAAAAAGCGCAAACGGCCCCAGGTGCGAGCCTGGCGGGCCCTCTCCGGCTCCGACGAAAGGTCGGGGCTTTTTATCGTTCGCGGGACGGGACGGATTGCACCGGAAGATGTTCTGCGGTATCCTGTCCCTGAAAGCATCTTCCCTCACGATCTGGAGGGGAGACGGGAAAGGGACGGGCATGAAGGCGTACTATCATCTGCCGGGGCTGTTTGAGTTCTACGAATTGTACCGGCTGTTTCTGCCGCTGTTTCGGGCGCACCGGGAATACTTCTACGACTGGTGCGAGATCGGGTCCGTGTACGGGGCACCGGCGGACTGCTTGTGGGGCGGCGGCAGGGTTGGCTTCGGGGAGGCGGATGCGCGGGAGGTGGCCGCGCTCCTCAGGGACACGGGCGTATCCGCGAGACTGACCTTCAGTAACCTCTGCCTGAGGCCCGAGCACCTCCCGGACAAAAAATGCCACGAGCTGTGCCGGCTTTTTTCCAGGGACGCGGGGGTGCAGCATGGGGTCATCGTGGCCTCGGACCTGCTCGTGCGGGAGCTCAGGGCGCGCTATCCGGAGCTCTACCTTGTGTCCTCCACCACGAAGGTGCTGCGGGACTTTGAGGATTTTGAGCGGGAGCTTCGGCGCGGGGAATTCCGCTTTGTGGTGCCGGACTTTCGGCTGAATACGGAGGCGGAAAGGCTTTTGCAGCTCCCGAGAGAGATGAAAGCGAAGGTCGAGCTTCTGTGCAACGAGTGCTGCTGGCTGGAATGCCCGGAGAGAAGGGCCTGCTATGAGAACGTGAGCCGGAAAAACCTCGGGGAGGACGTCCCGGACCACGTGTGCTGTTCGCCCACGGCATCCCGCGGCTACCGCTTCTCGGATGCCATGGAGAGCCCGGCCTTCATCGGGCTCAGGGAGATCCTGTCGGTCTTTGGGCCGGGCGGCATCTCCCACTACAAAATCGAGGGGCGGAGCCTTGGCAGCGCCGTCGTGCTGGAATTTCTTCTCTACTATATGACAAAGCCGGAATACCAGCTCCGCGTCCGGGAGGCCATCTATCTGGACAGCAGTCTGGATCTGTTCTGAAAGGGGAAAAGCGGGACATGAAGAAACTGATGACGGGCATCATCCTGGCGCTGCTGCTTGCAGGGCTCGTATCCTTTGCGCTGGCTGACTGGACGGGCTACACGGCGAAGGAGAACGTGAACGTGCGGGCTGAGGCTGCCTCCACCAGCCGGCGCATCGAGCAGCTCACGGCGCGCGGCACCGCGGTCCAGGTGGCCGGCTGGGTCCACGGGACGGATGCGGACTACTACGAGGTGTACACGCAGGCGGGGAACCACGGCTACATCCGCATGGACCTTCTGACGGAGTCCGGCGGGGGCGAGCTCACGGGCACGGTCCTGACCTTCCCCCGGGGCAAGCGCTACAACGTCTACTCCGGTCCCGGAGAACACTATCTTCGAGGTGCCGACGGGAAGGCCGTCGTCTCCACCAACGACTGGATCGAGGTGTTCGGACGGGACGGGGACTGGGCGCTGGTGCAGTATAACGTGGGCCGCGGCCACAACCGGATCGGCTACATCCGGGCGTCGAACCTGCCAAAGGGCAGCAAAGTGCAGAACCTGGATTTCGCCTACACCCGGGCCACGGTCCTGAGGACCACGACGCTGACGGACGATCCCCTCTATTCCGGCGCAGCCCTCATGCAGTGCCGCGAGGGCGAGACCGTCACCGTGCTCTCCCATCTGTCCTCGTTTACCTATGTGGAGGCGGGGAACGCGCGGGGCTTCATCCGCTCGGAGGATCTGAGCGCCTCCGGCAACGGGGCTTCCCAGGCGGCGGCCGCGCCCGATACAGACATGCAGGCTGCATGGATCGGCATCACCAACCGGAAGGACGTGAACGTCCGGGTGGTCTCCGACAAGAGCAGCCAGAAGGTCACGACGATCAGGAAGGCCGGGACGGAGGTGACGCTGCTTTCGAGCGAGACTGGCGCGGACGGCATGGAATGGTTCGAAGCGCTGACCGCGGACGGCCTTCAGGGCTTTATCCGGGGCGACTTCCTGACCGTGGGCCAGAGGCCCCAGGGGACATCCAACCCGCCGTCTCCTGTCCAGACCGCAGAGACGGTGCCGCCCTCCGCGGATGCAGAGGACGCCTACCGCGCATTTCTTCAGGGCGGCATCGGGATGCCCTATGCATCCTATGCCTTTTACGACATGGACCAGGACGGGATCCCGGAGCTGATCGTGAAGACCGGGACGGAGGCGAAGGCTGCCTGGTTCTTCACCTTCGACGGCATGAGCGTGCAGCCGCTCAACACCTATGAGGATACGCCCGGGACCGCGTGGCAGGACAACACACTCCATCTGCTCGGGGAGACGTATCCGCCGCTCTCCGGTGGGCCGGGACTGCTGGTCGGTGGGGAGGAGTCGCATGACAGCCACTATTATGCGCATCTCTTCAAGCGCGGGTTCTATCTGTATTCCGGCGACACGGCCCTCGTGGAGTACCAGAGCGGGGCAGAGTTCTGTTACCTTCAGGCTCTCCCAAGAAGCCACGCGGATGTTGCTGAGTTCTTCCTTCAATATGACATCCATCATGACCTGACAGAAAGCCTGAAACAGGGTGAAACCAACTTCCCTCTGGAGTTTACGGGGCAGGGGAGCGATGAGGCGGCGCGGGACGGGGACCGGGCCTGGAAGGATGCCTACCTGCAGGTCCTGCAGCTCTACCGGGACGGGATTCAGACCTATGAGCGCGGGCAGGAGCGGGAGAACGGGGAGATCCTTCTATACTTTGACGATGTGACCGGAAACACGCCGCTCTATGTGCTCCTGACGGACCTCACGGGGGGCGGCACGGATGAGCTCCTGTTCCTGGCTGCGCGGGACGATGACCGGATGTATGACTGGTACGGGGACAATGCCGACCTGTACGTCTTCACCTTCGACGGCACGAGGGCCCTGCAGATGCTGCGCGTAGAATACTTCTACTGCTATGGCGGCAACTATCCGTTCTATGAGGTGTACCGGGTGCAGGATGCGCCGGACCTGTATCTTCGCTACGGGAACAACGGGCCCGGGACGACGGCGCTGTACACGCTGACAGGCACAGGTGTGTACACCATGGCCGGGAGCGCGGATGCCCTCTTCACCGGCGGGGGATACGACGAGGACCACGAGTACGAGTACTCCGTAAACGGCAGGCCGTCCGATCGGGCGTCCTACGAGGCGGCGATCCGGGACCTGGACGCGACGCAGGTGGGGGAAATGCTGGTGTGCAACCTTGAAAAGACAGGTGCCAGCGTGATGACCTGGGAGGAGGCCGTCCGGTTCCTCCAGAGGTGAACACAGAAGAAAAAGCCGCACGGATCGTGCGGCTTTTTCCTTACACAGCGACGGGAATCAGGCGGTCCGGGTGCATGCCGTCCAGGTCCACATGACACCGGAGACATTCGACCGTGGCACCCGCCCGGGAGATGTTTTCCAGAAGCAGAAGCGGTGAAGGTATTGATGAGAAGACGCTGCAGCCCCTCGTTCAGGGCCTTTGACGGCATTTCGGGAAGATACGCCACCTGGTCGCGCGCGAGCGAGGTACCCATCACGTGGGTGGCGAACATGTCCGTGCCATCGTCTGGAACACAGAGGAAGGAGCGCCTGGTGTCCTGAATGAAAAACGTTTCAGGCTCTGCGTGCACCCCGGTTTCCTTCAGGTGTCCGGGGAGCCAGGCGAGCGCAAGGCGCATCGGCTCCATCGCATCCACGCACACAAATGTGTCTCCGTCCTCGATGGAGAAGAGGTCACAGGAGGTACTGCGCTTCATGCTCTCCACGTATTTCAGGCAGCAGCGGGCGCGCTCAATGGAACCGTCCTCCATCATGACCCGCACAAGCCGCCGGCTTTCGCATCGCAGGATATTTCCCTGTACCAACTGTGCTGTCCCCTGTCTGCTCATTCTTCTGCAAGGGTTTTCACGATGGTCAGCACCATCTGCTTTTTCTTTTCGGGGAACTGGCGGAAGAGGAAGACGAGCTCGGACTCCAGCGTATCCGGCTCCCTGAACTGATCTTTCCCGCAGATCAGATAGTTTGGCGATACGCCGAGGTACTCTGAGATCTCGACGAGGTGCTTCAGGTAGGATGTGCTCTTGCCGGTCTTCCAGTTGTTGTAGGTCTGATCATGCAGATGAAGATATTCGATCAGCTGCTTCTGTTTTTTGCCCTGTTTCAGGAGCAGACTGCTGATTCTCTCAAGGACTTCGTTCGGCATAGGGAGATCTTCCTTTCGTATGTATGAACTTGCGTATATGAGAACTGTGATAGAATCTGATGTGTGGCTTCGACGGAACATCCTCAGGTAGAGGCCGTCCATAAAAAGTATATGTATGGGCGCCTGTGCTGTCAAAGGCGGGGAGATTGCTTGCAATGGACACCTGGGGCACGTACAATGGAGCCAGGATACGTTGCAGAGAACGGAGGCAGAGAGAATGATGGAGTTTTCATGCTCCTGCATGCAGAAACACCACAGTATTCCTACAGAGACCATTGAGGTGTCGGAGCACGCCATCGGGAAGGTAGCGGAGATCCTGAAGGGCTATCACCGGATCTTTCTCGTGGCGGATGAGAACACATGGAAGGTCGCCGGAAAGCGTGCAGCAGAGCTCCTCGAGGCTGCCGGCATGCTCTCCCACACCCTGGTGCTTCCGTCACCTGCACTCCCGAACGCTGAGAGCGTGGGCCGCGTCCTGATGGACGCCGGGCGTGACCGGGACGTGTATGACATCTGCGCCTTTTCCAGGAATCCCGACTATATCCTGGCCGTGGGATCGGGATCGGTCAACGACACGTGCCGCATGGTCAGCTACCGCCTGGGGATCCCCTACGGGGTGGCGGGCACGGCACCCTCCATGGACGGGTATGCCTCGGTGGTGGCACCGCTCCTGAACGGGAAGAAAAAGATCGTCTACAACTGCACGATCGCGCGGCACATCATCATCGATCTGAGCGTGAACAGGGAGGCGCCCTACCCGCTCCTCCTCTCCGGCATCGGCGACATGATCGGCAAGTACATCGCGATCCTCGACTGGGAGATCAGCAGGGACCGGAACGGGGAGTACTACTGCGATACCATCGCGGACATGGTGCTGAAGGCGACAGATCAGTGCCTGGATGTTGCCCCGAGCCTTGAAAACCGTGACATGACGGCCATCCGCGCCACCAGCGAGGGCCTGATCCTCTCCGGACAGTGCATCGCCTACTGCGGCTCCTCCCGCCCGGCCTCCGGCACGGAGCACATGATCGGGCAGACCTGGGAGGTGATGGACGTGGAGGAAGGGAAGGTACCGAACCTCCACGGGATCGAGGTGGGCGAGGGCACCTTTGCGGCCATCGAGATCTTCCGCAAGCTGTACAGGGAGACGGCGGATGCGCACGTGAAGGGACTCATAGAAAAGTACCTCCCGCACTTTGACAGGATCGAGGCGCTGCAGGGGACACTGAAGCTCCCCTTCACTGTCACGGACAGGGCGCGGTTCGTGGAGGGGATTCTCCGCGGGCGCACCTTCCGCGACCGCTACACGATCCTCCAGTACCTTTTCGACGAAGGAAAGCTCGAGGCGTACGCGGAGGCGGTCTACGATACCGTGATGGACCGGTATTTCTATCGCACATTCAGGGAACAGTTCCCGGAATGGAAGGCGTGAGGGAAAGACATGCAGGAAACGTTTCTTCAGGAGGTCAGGGATTCCCTGTACATTCACTATCCCCTGAAACTCCCCCGCTCAGGGAGTTTCGAGGCAGGGTTTGAAGAGAAGCCGGTCCTCGGGACCTTGCCTGTGACGGAGGGCGCATTTCCGCTTCAGGCAGGTGCGGACACGGAGCTTGTGCGCGGGGAGGACCATATGACCTTCTCCGCGAGGGTCTTTCAGGACAGGTGGCCCGGGGGCGCGTCCCCGGACGGGGACTACAGCAACTTCGGCACGGCAAGGATCACCTTCACGCTGCCCGGGCTGGACCTGCGGGATTACCAGCGGGTTTATATGGAGGTGCGGCCGCGCTCGCCGGGGCAGCAGGTCCAGCACCTGAACGTCTCCGTCACAAACGACGGGGAGAAGAAGGTGCCGGATCCATACCTCCGGGAGGGCTCCACCGTCTTCGATCTGGAGGGGGACAGATGGCAGAAATGCATCTGGGCGTTTGGCGGGATGCCGCGGGACGCCGTCACCTCCCTCAGCCTCTTTGTCTTCCTCAGCGGCAGCGACGCGGGCGCGCCGGGGGAGATCCACTACGACGTCAGGAACATCCGCTTTGAGAAGACCGGGGAGACGGAATTTGAGCGCGGCTGGGTGAATCCGAATACCGGGATCCGGCTCTCAAGCGTCGGATATTTCCCGGAGGACAGGAAGACCGCGGTCGTGGGGACGGGGCACTCCACGTTTCTCCTCCGGCGGTCCGATACCGGGGAAATCGTTATGGAGGGCAGCGTGGAGCGCGTGGAAAACGAGCTCGGCGTCTTCCAGGTGGCGGACTTTTCTGCCCTCCGGGAGAACGGCATGTATGTCCTCGAGACGGGGGACGCGGTCAGCCCGGCCTTTGAGATCTCCCGGGACCTCTGCCGGGGGACGGCGTGGAAGCTGATCAACTTTTTCTTTTGCCTCAGGTGCGGGACACCGGTGCCGGGAAAGCACGGGACCTGCCACACGGACATCGTGGCGGAGCACCTGGGACAGCTTCTGCCCTACTGCGGCGGCTGGCACGATGCCGGCGATGTCTCCCAGCAGACGGCCCAGACGGCGGAGATCACCTGTGCCCTGTTTGAATGCGCCGAGGCGGTGCGGGAGGACAGGATGCTGTTTCTCCGCCTTCAGGAGGAGGCGCGCTGGGGCCTGGACTTCGTCCTGAAGACCCGCTTCGGCGACGGATACCGGGCAACCTCCGCGGGCGCGACCCGCTTCACGGACGGGAAGATCGGGACCTTCGATGACGTGAAGGCCCGTGTCCACAACCACAGCTTCGAAAACTACCTGTGTGCCGGGGTGGAAGCATATGCGGCCCTCTGTCTTCGCGGCGGGGATCCGGCGCTCTCTGCCACCGCCCTGCACGCCGCCCGGGAGGACTTCCGCTTCGCGGAGGAGGAGTTTGCCCTGCACGGCGTCCACCCGGCGCACATGTATGAGCACACCTGGAACAGCGGGTTTTCACAGTACATGGCGGTGCGCCTGTGGAGCGCGAGCCTGCTGATGCAGGCGACGGGGGATGACGGCTATCGCCACGAGATATTTGAGAGTGCGGACCGACTCCTTGCCTGCCAGGAGACGGGCGGTGCGGGGCTCCCGTACACGGGCTTTTTCTACCGGGATGAGGACCACAGGGTGATTGTCCACTTCAACCACCAGTCGCGGGAGCACCAGTTCATGCAGGCGCTGGCGGAGGCGTGCAGGGCATGCCCGGATGCGCCACAGAGGGAAAAATGGGAAACGGGCATGCGCCTCTACGGAGGCTACGCGAAGGCGGTCTCGGGGGCTACCTTGCCCTGGGGCATGCTGCCGGACGGCGTGCACCGGCTGGACGAGGCGGAGGACAGGGCACTGTTCCCGTACCTCCACGTGACATGTTCCTGGGATGCGGAGAAGGAAAACTTTCTTGAACAGCTGCGCGCAGGGAAGGAGATCGCACCGGGCCATGTGCTCCGGCGCTTCCCCGTGTGGTTTTCCTTCCGGGGCAACAGCGCGGTCCTCCTCTCCCAGGGGAAGGCGGCCTCCATCCTGGGCACATATTTTCAGGACCCGGAGCTTCTCCAGATCGCCCACGAGCAGCTCTACTGGATGTGGGGCAAGAATCCCTTCGGTCAGTCGTTGGTCTACGGGGACGGGGCGAACTACTGCCGGCAGTACGCTGTGCTGTGCGGGGAGAGTGTCGGGGAGGTGCCGGTCGGCATCGAGACGCTGGAGAATGAGGACGTGCCCTACTGGCCGCAGAACAACAATGCCACCTTCCGGGAGGTATGGGGAGCCGTCGCCTGCCGCCTGATGATGCTGTGTGCAGACACGCTGAAAAGCTGAGAGGAGACGAAAACAGATGCTGGATATGCACAGGACGCTCGGGGAGACGCTGTCGGATCCGAGGATTTCGCAGATCGCAAAGGATGCGATCCGGGACATGGATCTGACGCGGGAACCCATGTGGGGAAGGACGCTGGAGGAGCTCCGGGCAGAGCACTTCGGGGGCAACCTGGCCCTCGGCCTTGAGCGCCTCTTCCGAGCCGCCGGGAGCGGGAAGTGGTACTATGAGCTTTCGCGCCACGGCGATGAGAACACGAGCCTTACCTGGTTTCCATCCAGGGACCCTGCGGCCGATGCGCGGCCATACATCCTTCTCGTGCCGGGCGGCGGGTTTGTGAACGTGTGGAACCTGACGGAAGGGTGGCCGGTAGCTGCGCAGTACAATGAACTGGGCTATCACGTGTTCATCCTGACCTACCAGGTGCGGGGCGGGGACATTCTCCGGCGGAACATGGAGGACTTTGCGAGCGCAATTTCCTTCATTAGGGATCATGCCGGGGAGTTTCATGTGTCGGGCGATTACATGACCTGCGGCTTCTCCGCGGGCGGGTACCTCGTGTGCCTGTGGAACACGGAGAAGGGATATGCTGCCTTTGATCTTCCCTCCCCGAAGGCGGTCTTCCCGGTGTATCCTGTGACCAGCTGGAAGATCAGCCGGGAGAGAGGCTTTGCGCCGGACTCGGCCGTGCGCCTTTTTGGGTGCACCATCGACGAGGCATGTGATTCTGCCTTTGAGATCCCGGAGCATGCGGAGGGCTTCCCGCCCTGCGCACTCTTCCTTGCAGCTCAGGACGATCTGGTACCGCCGGACCACTCGAAGACCCTGGCCGCATCGCTTGAGAAGCTCGGGATTCCATGCCGGCTCGAGATCGGCCCAGAGGGCGGGCACGGCTTTGCAGACGGCACGGGCATGTGCATGGAAGGATGGCCGAAACGGGCCGTGCGGTGGGCTGAGGAGCTGCAGGCCCGGGCATCATCCTGATGCTGTGGAGGGCCGGAGCCATCCGTTTCATACTCACTGGGCGATCCCGCAGAAGCCGTGATACCTGATTTGGGCCGTGACGCCACAACGGAGGCTTCTTGATACTCAGAAGGGTGACAGCTATATTTTTCCAGTTGAAGTTCCTGGAAATGATCTACAGGGATCATTTCTCTGCTCCATGTGATGAGTCCAAGATCAGAGAGAAACGGATGATCCTTGACAGTATGGGGGACGTCATTGCATCTCTGGACTACTCGGATGATCCGGGACATGGCAGCGTGGAAGCGCTTCGTGTCATCATCGATCTCTATGAACGTCTTTTGAAGCAAGGTTAAGAGCTGCCCTCCGGCAATTTGCCGGAGGGCCGCTCTTATGTGTATTGGCAAATTGCCGGAGGGCATTCTTTTGTATAGCGGCATATCTGCCAGACAGATCACGGATTTCATGAGGTTGCCGCATCGTAACCCTTGATAACCTTGTAAAAAAGTTACTTTGCGGTATGCTGTGTGAGGAGGTGAGATCATGAGCGATCAGGCAGTCATTCAGCGCATCCATGATATTGAAAATCAGCTGGCATTGATTCCTCCGGGCACCGTGGTGTACAAAACGATTCGCGGAAAAAAGCAGCCATATCTCCAGTGGAGGGAACAGGGAAAGACGAAGTCGAAGTACATCAAGATGGATGGACGTGAAAAGGCAATCGAAAAGGCAACACTTCGAAAAAACCTGACGGCAGAACTTGAGCAATTGAAATCTTCATTTCCAAACGCGGAAGCCCTGCTCCAGGCGCCAAGGTACCGCATGAACGTGAAGTATGGAGACAGGCTGTATGAGCAGGCAAAAGAACTGGCGAAACTTGAGCGGCGGGATTGCTATCTTAAGGTTCAGAAGTTTTTGCAGCTGCAGCTGATTGGACGAGTCGGCTTGTTGTATGGTCTTCGGAGAACAGGAAAGACAACGCTATTGTTTCAGACCATTGCGGACCTGCCCGAGGAAGAAAGATCCCGCGCCGTGTATATCAAAGCGAAGAACACGGATACCATGGCGGACCTGGATGCAGACCTGGATGAATTAAGCAAACGCGGGTACAGATACGTTTTTATCGATGAAGTGACCCTCCTGCATGACTTTATCGATACTGCCTCCATGATTTCGGATGTGTACGCCATGATGGGTATGAAAATCATTCTGTCGGGCACAGATTCTTTGGGATTCTGGTTTTCACTGACACAGGAACTGTATGACCGGGCTTTCACAATTCACACAACGTACATTCCGTTTTATGAGTATTCACGCCTCATGAAGATACAGGATGTGGATGAGTATATCCGCTATGGAGGAACGCTAAAGCCTTTAGAACTGGCATTTGATGATCCGGACGCCTTGGATGAGGATGCTGCTTTCCGCGACGATGAGAGCACAAGAAGATACATCGATACGGCGATTTGTAAAAACATCCAGCGGTCACTTCAGTACTGCGAAAGAGGAAATTACTTCAGACATCTTCGTACACTGTACGAAGCCGGTGAACTGACAGGGGCAATCAACAGAATCATTGAAAGCATGAATCATCAGTTTCTTCTTTCTACGCTGATGGGTCAGTTCAAATCTCATGATCTGGGGTCAGCGGCGGAAATGCTGAGAAAACAGCCGGACCCTGCGAAACGAACCAGAATTCTGGATAAGATTGATCGCGAAGCAGTGACACAGCATCTGATGCAGCTGCTTGATATACGCAGGCAGGAAGAGATGCAGACAGGCATCACTGAGGCACACGTAAAAGAAATCAAAGAGTATTTGAAGGCGCTTGATCTTGTGGTGGACTGTCCGCGAAGAAACCTGGTGGCATCGCCGGAAGAATATGTTTTGTTCACTCAGCCTGGTATGCGATATTGTCAGGCGCAGGCACTTGTGTACGCGCTGGTGAAAGACCCTGAGTTTGGCGCATGTTCTGAGATCGAAAGAAAGCTCGCGTGTGACAAAATACTGGACGATGTACGCGGGCGAATGCTGGAAGATATTGTCCTGCTGGACACCTCCCGCAGTCTTCCAAAGCACCGGAAAGCATTTAAACTGATTCTGAGCAGAAGTGAATTTGATATGGTGATCTATGATTCGATCGAAAATACATGTGAGGCATACGAGGTAAAGCACAGCGATGTAATCGTGCCACGGCAGTATCATGTTCTTTCAGATGAGGAGCAGTGCGAACAGGTGATGCAGCAATATGGAAAAATCACCAGAAAATGTATCATCTACAAGGGGAAGAGCTGCATGCTCGATAACGGGATCGAATATATCAATGCCGAAGAGTATCTGACCTCGCTTTCAGATAAGCCATAAGCTCTCATTTCAAGATGGATTATGAGGCCTATGCACCATCCAGCATGTCAGGGAATCTCTCCTATGACATGACTCGGTGAATCAGAAAAGGCAAACAACGCAAGGCAGGCAAAGAAATCTTGCCATATGCTTGCACATCACAGGGAATTGTGTATAATCAGCGCAGACTCACCCATGGAAAAAATGGGAGGGAAATAAACAAAAGGAGACTGATTCCTATGAAAAAGTTTCTTGCGCTCCTGCTGGCAGCCATGATGCTGACCGGCATGACTTCCGCTGCTCTGGCGGAAGGCTCTGCCTTCGTGTCCTGGTACACCTTCGGTGACGTGTATCTCACCTCCGTGCGTACCGCTCTGGACGCTGCCTTCGACGAGAAGGGCATTGCTGTGACCGATAAGGATTCCAACGGCATCCAGCAGACCCAGATCGACGACATCAACACCGCACTGGTGACCGGCACCGATGCCCTGGTCATCAACCTGGTGGACTCCGGCGCCATCGGCACTGCCCAGAACCTCATGGACACTGCCCGCGAACAGGACAAGCCCGCTGTGTTCTTCAACCGCGCTGTCTCCACTGACGACGCTGAAGCAGCCGAGCTGTTCAACGGCTATGAGAAGTCTGTCTTCGTCGGCACCAACTTCGAGGATGCAGGCAAGCTGGAAGGCCAGATGATCGGCGAATACGTCCTGGCCAACTATGATGCCATCGACCTCAACGGCGACGGCGTGATCACCTATGTCATGTTCAAGGGTGACGAAGCCAACCAGGAAGCCATTGCCCGCACCAAGTATGCTCAGGAAGTCGCTGACGAGATCCTGACTGCTGCCGGCAAGCCCGCTCTGAAGTTCTACGATGATGCCAACGCCAACAAGTATCTCGTGGACCTCAACGGCACCTGGTCCAACGTGGCCTCCTTCGAATACCTGCAGACCATCCTGGCTCAGTACAACGAAGCCAACGGCAACATGGTCGAGGTTGTCATCTGCAACAACGACGACATGGCCATCGGCGCCATCAACGCTCTGACCCAGGCCGGCTACAACACCGGTGACGAGGGTGCTACCGTGATCCCCGTGTTCGGCGTGGACGCTGTGGACGCTGCCAAGGAACTGATCGCTGCCGGCCGTATGACCGGTACCGTGCTGCAGGATGCTGTCGGCATGGCCAACGCTGTGGCGACCATCACCTCCAACCTGATCTCCGGTGCTGACAAGTTCGAAGGCCTGGCCGAGAACGTGGTCATCGTGGACGGCTGGTTCGTGCAGATCCCCTATGCTCCCTACACTGGCGAATAATTCGTAGCTTCCACCGGCCCGTTGCATGCGGTAGCGGGCCGGTTTCTTTTTCTGATTAATTGACTCAATCACTGCCTGCGATGCGGTGCATCGCTGAAATTCAAGGCCGATTGAAGGTCGAGGACCGGTACAGCCGGTCTTGGGGCTTCAACCTGATATAAAGGAGCAGCACAGCATGGAAGAAAACAACGTTTTGCTGCGCATGGAGGACATCAGCAAGTCCTTCCCCGGCGTGAAAGCGCTGGATCACGCGCAGCTCACCCTCCGTGCCGGCACGGTCCACGCCCTCATGGGTGAAAACGGTGCCGGAAAATCCACGCTGATGAAGTGCCTGTTCGGCATCTATTCAAAGGATGAAGGACATATCTTTCTCGAGGGGCAGGAGATCAACTTCAAATCCTCCCGGGAGGCACTGGATCACGGGGTGGCGATGGTGCACCAGGAACTGAACCAGGCCCTGAAACGCAACGTGATGGACAACATCTGGCTGGGACGCTATCCGAAGATGAAGGGCCTGCCCTTCGTGAGCGAAAAGCAGATGTATGCAGATACCATGCGTGTGTTCGAAGAACTGGATGTGCATGTGGACCCGAAGATGGTCATGAGCAAGATGCCCGTCAGCCAGCGCCAGATGGTGGAGATCGCAAAGGCCGTCTCCTTCAACTCCAAGGTCATCGTGCTGGACGAGCCCACCTCCTCCCTGACCGAGCAGGAGGTGGAGCATCTCTTCAGGATCATCAACATGCTGCGCGATAGAGGATGCGGCATCATCTACATCTCCCACAAGATGGACGAGATCCTCAGGATCTCCGATGAAGTCACCATCATGCGCGACGGCCAGTATATCGCAACCCGCGATGCCAGGGACCTGACAAAGGCGGAGATTATCCGCCTGATGGTCGGACGCGAGATGACCAACCAGTTCCCGCCAAAGCTCGACGTGGCCTCGGACGAGGACATCCTGAAGGTGGAAAACCTGTCGGCGCAGTACTCGATCCTCACAGATGTCTCCTTCTCCCTGAAAAAGGGCGAGATCCTGGGTGTGGCAGGCCTGGATGGATCCGGGCGCACAGAGTTGCTCGAGAACATTTTCGGCGCTGCAACCAGGCGCGGAGGAAAGATCTTTAAGGATGGGGCGCAGGTCGCCAACAAGTCGCCCAAGGAGGCGATTGCCAACGGCTTTGCCCTGGTGACCGAGGAGCGGCGCGCCACGGGTATCTTCGGCATTCTGACCATCCGGGAGAATACCGTCATATCCTCTCTCAAGTCCTACCTCCGCGGCATCTTCCTCAATAACGCCGCCATGTCGGAGGCTACTGACCGGATGATTCAGGCCATGAGCATCAAGACGCCCAGCCAGAAGACGAAGATCCAGTCGCTCTCCGGCGGCAACCAGCAGAAGGTCATCTTCGGCCGCTGGATTCTCACAAGCCCGGACATTCTTCTTCTGGACGAGCCCACGCGCGGCATCGATGTGGGTGCCAAGTATGAGATTTATGAACTGATTCAGGATCTTGCAAAGCAGGGCAAGTCGGTGATCATGGTTTCCTCCGAGATGCCTGAACTGCTGGGTGTGTGCAACCGCATTCTCGTCATGAGCGGCGGCCGCCTTGCAGGCGAAGTGGATGCGGATCATACCAGCCAGGAAGAAATCATGACCCTGGCGGCCAAATATGTGTAAGGGGGAATGGACACCATGACAACCACCAAACCTGCTTCCAAACAGAAGGGTTCCTTCAATCTTGTCAACTGGCTGCTGGATCACGCCATGCTGATCATCATCATCCTCATGGCGGTGTATGTCCAGATTCAGCGCCCGCAGTTCTTCGGTGTTGCCTCCCTGGTCAACATCATCAACCTCACCGCGGCCCGTCTGCCCATGGCCATGGGCGTGGCCGGCTGTATCATCCTGGCCGGCACGGACCTTTCCGGCGGCCGTGTGGCAGGCCTGACCGCCTTCATCGCGGCTATCCTCCTGCAGAAGGCCGGCGTCAGCACCCGTTTCATCGTGGACGGCTCCCCCTGGTGGCCCGGCTTCGTCATCCTGACGGTGATGGCCGTGGGCGCCTGCGTGGGCCTGCTCAACGGTTTCTGCATGGGCAAGTTCAAGCTGCACCCCTTCATCGTGACGCTGGCCACCCAGCTGATCACCTACGGCGTGTACCTGACGGTGTCCAACTCCAAGCAGATTTCCAGTCTGGATGCCAGCTACACCACCGATTTCATCACAAGGCCGCTGTTCAAGATCGGCACGACCTCCGTTCCGACCTACGTGCTCCTGGCCGCGATCCTGACCTGCCTCATGTGGCTGATCTGGAACAAGACCACCTTCGGCAAGAACATGTTCGCCGTGGGCTCCAACGAGGAAGCTGCCCGCGTCAGCGGCGTCAACGTCCTGATGACCATCATCCTGGTCTTCATGATGGCCGGTGCCCTCTATGGCTACACCGGTTTCGTGGAGGGCGCCCGCATCGGTACCTCCAGCCCGTCCCTGGGCCTCAACTATGAGAGCGATGCCATCTCGGCGGCCGTCATCGGCGGCGTGTCCTTCGTGGGCGGCACCGGCAAGATCTCCGGCGTCATCCTCGGCGTGTTCATGATGCAGCTGATCATGTCCGGCATGACCTTCCTTGGCATCTCCGGCAACGTGACCTACATCATCAAGGGCGCCGTGATTCTGGTGGCCTGCATTCTGGATATGCGCAAGTATCGCGCCAAGAGGTAATCAAGACACTGACAAAAAAGGGGCAGCCCAGGAATCCGGGCTGCCCTTTCTTCAAAAGGGTGGGGGATAATCCTATGTCAGAAAAGGCAAAGCCGCTCATGGTATTGCGTGCCCGCTACAACCGGAAGAACTATTCCAGCTGTGAGCTTTTCTCAGATCACCTGCTTCTCACCACCGTGTGCGAGTCGAGATGGATGGCGGTCTATGAAAACCGTGAGCGGGAGATTCTCTTTCAGGATATCGAGCGCGTCGTGATCTCCAGCGGCGGCCTCGGCTTTTTCGCCAAACACCCGAACGCGGTGCACTTTATCCAAAAGGGCTCCAAAAGGACCCTGGATGAGATGCTGCGGGATCCGAAGTTCACAAGCGCCGATTATATTCTGGAGGGCGTCCAGCAGTTCTGTCCGGAGAGCCAGGAGGAACTGACGGAGAAGATCGCCCTGGCATCGAAGATGAAGGACTATATCGAGCACTGGCAGGAGGAACACAGAAAGGAAGACGAACATGACAGATAAAGAGCTGCTCGATCTGAGGACAGCCATGGTCCGCTGCCTGATGAGCATGCCGGAGACGGCGGATGCGGTCGATTCGAGGTATGAAGAGTGTCTTCTGGAGCTTTCGGACATGATCCTGGATCTGTGCGACGATGAAGATGACGACGATGCGTGGGACGATGATGACTGGGATGACGAGGACTGGGATGACGTAGACGACGGGGAGGACGCAGAGGACGCCTTTGAGGAATTCTGCTTTGAAACCTGGGACTATTCGTGGGAAAAATCTGGAGAATGGAGATCGAACTACGGTCCAGTCAGGTCCTGCCATTATGAGCTGTCCTGCGGCCTGAGGGCACGCGACTGGGAGAAGGTGCGGAAGTACTTCGGGGAAAACCTGGAACAGGATTTTCTGGATGCGGAGGATCTCTTTGATATCCTGTCGGACGACCTTGGCAGCATACTGCTCCCGGCCTTTGAGGAGGCAGTACACGGTACAGACAGAGAAATACCGCCGACGCCTGACAGGTTCATCTTTGAGAAGATTGTGCGGGACTTTTGCAGGGAAAACGGGTTTGAGCTTTTCGATTTCCATGAGGAATGCCTCATCCGCTGAAGGGCGTGCGACCGCGCGCCGTGGCACATTGCCAGGCAGGATGCGGAGGAGGAAGAAAGCTGTGTTTCGTGTTTCGAAACATGAAATGTTGGGGGAAAAACGTGTTTCGAAACACGCTTTTCTTCCCTGAATTCAAGGGGGCGCAAAAAAAGGGCCGCGGACCTTCATGGTCTGCGGCCCTGATTGGGTTTCATCGCACCCGTGCCACGGCACACTCGTAGGGAAGGTAGGTGCCGTCTTCGGTCTTCCGGGAAAGGTTTGCAAGGGCGGGTGCCTCGCAGGGGAAGGGCAGGGAGATCTGCTGCTTCTCCTCAAAGTTGCAGACGATGACCCATCTTTCGTCCCCGAGTGTCCGCGTGTAGACGAGGAAGGGGTCCTCCCGGGAGGAGAGGACGTCCAGGCGGCCCGTGACCAGCGCTTCGTGTTCCCGCCGCAGCCTCAGCAGCGCCTGGTAGAAGCGCCACACGGAGCGCTCCGATTTCAGGTCCTTTTCCAGACTGATCTCCCCATGCCTTGAGTGCAGGGGGATCCAGGGGGTGCCGGTGGTGAAGCCGCCCTTCCCGGAATCATCCCAGGACATCGGACGCCTTGCATTGTCCCGGCTCCCGAAGTTGATCTTCTCCAGCGCCTCCCGTTCGCTCATCGACTGGCAGAATTCCCGGTAGGCATTCATGCTTTCGATGTCATCGAAATCGGAAATGGTGCCATAGCGAGCGGAGGTCATGCCGATCTCCTGACCCTGGTAGATGAAGGGGATGCCCTTCATGAGATACACCATGGCGGCCAGGTCCGTGGCGGACTCATAGCGCTTCTCTCCGTCATCCGCGATGCGGGAGATCATGGGCGGCTGGTCGTGGTTTTCCAGAAAGAGACTGTGGAGGAGGTCGTGGGCATCCGTCTCCCGCTGCCAGTGGAGGAGGCGGTCCCGGAGGGACTTCATGGAGTCGGGCTTCCTTGTGAACTTGTCTTCTCGCCCGCACTCCATGTGGTCAAAGAGGAAGAGCGTGGTGAGCTCGCCCCGCTCCTCGGCGCCGTGGCGGATCATCTCCTCAATGTCCGTGACGCCGCTCTCCCCGACGGTGAAAAGCCCCTTCGTCTTTTCCCTGCCGAAAAGGGCGTGAATGTACTCGTGCAGGTGCGGCCCGAAGCCGTTTTTGCCTTCCTGAAAGTCCTTTGCGATCATGTCGATCACATCGATGCGAAAGCCGTCCGCACCCCGGTCCACCCAGAAGTCGACGATATCCTGCATTTCCTTCAAGACCTTGGGGTTGGACCAGTTGAGGTCCGCCTGGCGCTTCGCAAAGGAGTGGAGATAATACTGGCCGCGTTTTTCATCAAAGGCCCAGGCGCTGCCGAGGAACACGGACTGCCAGTCGTTCGGGGGCTCATCGAACCAGTAGTAGTAATCGCTGTAAGGATTGTCCCGGCCCTGCCTGGAGGCCTGGAACCAGGGGTGCTCGGTGGAGGTGTGGTTGGGCACAAGATCGAGAAAAAGCTTCATGCCCCTTGCGTGCAGGCCCTCGATCAGTCGGTCCATGTCCTCCATCGTGCCAAAATCATTCAGGATGTCCCGGTAGTCGGAAATGTCATAGCCGTTGTCGTCGCAGGGGCTCTGGAAGCAGGGGCAGAGCCAGACGGCCGTGACGCCAAGATCCCGGAGAAGGTCGAGCTTCTGGAGAATGCCCCCGAGGTCCCCGATCCCGTCGCCGTTTGAATCCATGAAGCTGCGGGGATAGATCTGGTAGATCACCTCGTGCAGCTGATCCTCGTAGTGTTTGCTCAGCATGGCTGTCTCCTTCATTCTGTCATTCATTTGCTCCTGTGAAAAAGGATCACGGGATCGCCGCAGCAGGCGGCGGTGCCGCCGCGGACCTCCACCGGCTGTCCGTCCAGCACGTTTTCATAGGTGCCGTCCGGGAGACCTGCAGGCACCGTGCCGGAGCTGCCCTTCAGGCTGAAGATGCCGACGGCCATGTCGGCATCAAGCGTCCATGTGACGCAGAGGATGTCGTGATCTGTGGGCCGCAGGGTGTATACGCCGTCTGATAAGAGGGGCTCCTTTTTCACTCGGCAGAGCGTCCGGATGAGGCCGGAAAGGGGGCTCTCGGGCCACTTTTCCACCACCGGCAGCACCGGGTCTGCATCGAAGAGCCCCGGCAGGTGCCTGACGCCCCATTCCTCGCCGCCGTAGAGCAGCGGGGTGCCCTTCTGGAAGAACATGAAGGACAGCCAGTTGCGCTGAAGCTGTGTGTCCTTCAGCAGCTCGCCCATTCGCGGCCGGTCGTGATTTTCCAGGAAGCGGAGCTTCACATAGTCCACGGGATAGATGACCTCCTGCCGCTCGAGGGCAGAGACGTAGGCTTCGAGGGTGATCTTTCCGTCCAGGTAGTCCCGGAAGTCGCCGTAGACATCATAGTCGTAGAGGATGTCGAAGGCCTGGTACAGCTCCCCGTCGCTGTGACAGATCATGCCGCGCCGGCGAAGGTCCCGGATGAAGCTGTGCTCCACGGACTCGGCAAGCCAGATGCACCCGGGCCGCACCGCTTCCACCTCGCGCCTTGCCGCCTTCCAGAAGTCCAGCGGCACCAGGGGCGCCACGTCGCAGCGAAAGCCGTCCACCAGGCGTGCCCAGTATTTCAGGGAACCGATCCGGTAGTCCCAGAGCCCTGGATCTGAATAGTCCAGATCGATGATGTCTGTCCAGTCGCCCACCCTGTTTCCGAAGGACCCGTCCGGCCGGTGGTAGAAGTACTCCGGGTGCTCACGGGAAAGGATGGAGTCCGGGGATGTGTGGTTGTAGACCACGTCGATGATGACCTTCATCCCGAGATCGTGGATGGCCTGCACCAGGTGCTCAAAGTCCTCCATGGTGCCGTACTCCGGGTTGACGGCCCTGTCGTCCAGGATCGCATAGGGGGACCCCAGGGTGCCCTTGCGGTGCAGCTTCCCGATCGGGTGGATCGGCATGAGCCAGATGATGTCCGCACCGAGGCCGTGGATCCTGGGGAGATCCTCCTCGACCTTCCGGAAGGTCCCGCCGTGGTTCCTCACAAAGATACTGTAGATGGTGGCGTTTCGAAGATGCATGGGTTCATCCTCCTGGTGCTGATTCTATGCGCTCAAAGACGGGGATCTGATCGAGTGGGCAGGGAATATACACCTGCCCGGGCCCCTGGACGTGCTCGCCGGTAAAAAAGTGCTTCCACTCGCCCTCCGGGAGATAGACGTTCCGCCCTTCGGCGCCTTTCTCTGTGACCGGCGCCACAAGGTACCTTCGCCCGAACATGTATTCGTCCGGGCAGGAGAGGGCCCGATCATCCTCCGGGAAGTCGATGCACAGGTGTGCCATGAGGGGACGGGTCAGCTGCACGCAGGCCTGTGCCTCCTGCCAGATGTAGGGCCGAAGCTTCTCCCTCAGTCTCGCAAAGGCGACGGCGGTCTCGAGGACGTCCTGGCGCTTCAGCTGCCGCGCCAGGTTCCAGGGGCTTCGGTCGTTCACAAAGGACGCACTGTGTGTCTGATAGAACTGCCCGCTTCTTGGCTCTGCATGCCACTGCATGACGGGACTGAAGCACCCGAGGGCCGTGGCGCGCAGGTACAGCTCCGCCTCCGGCAGCTCGCCGGCAAACCCGCCGATGTCAAAGCCCCAGAAGAATATCCCGGAGAGCCCGGCGGAGAGTCCGGCGGAAAGCTGCCCTCTCAGCTCCTCCCATGTGCTCAGCTGGTCCCCCGCCCAGTGGAGGGGATAGCGCTGCGCGCCGGCGTATCCGGCCCTGGAGAAGGTGACGGCGGGCAGACCGCGGGACGCCATCCACTCGTGGTAGGCCCGCTCGTAGATCAGCGGATAGAGGTTGTGGGCCTCCTCCCCCGGGGTGCCGTCTGAGAGCGCGATGTCACTTCCAAAGAGAAATTCGCCGCCATCGCATTTAAATCCTTCCACGCCCGCCTCCAGAAGATGGTCCCGCCGGGAGAACCACCAGGCGCAGGCCTCGGGACTGGTGAAGTCCGGGAGCACGCTCCCCTGAAACCACCGCTCCGGGACCACGTAGGTGGAGCCGTCCGCGCGGCGCACGAGGTATCCCTTCTCGAGGGCTTCATGGAGGTCATGGTCCACGTGCGTGCGGTCCGGGCAGTCGCGGAGGGCCTTGAGAACCGGGATCTGCCAGAGGACGAGATGGAGCCCCGCCTCCCGGACGCGCCGGACCATATCGGAGGGGTTCCCCCACAGATCACTCCAGCGGTAGAAGGTGCTCTCATCGCTCCAGGCTTCGAGGACCATGACCGAGGCGGGACAGTGATGGCTTTTCAGGGCCTGCAGCTGCTCGTCCACGTCTGCGTCGCTCGACCAGCCGTTGGCGCTGATCCAGAGCCCGAAGACCCACTCCGGGGGCAGGGCGGGGGTGCCGCTGAGGCGGAGACAGGAGGACAGCTGCGTTTTCGGCGTCCCTGTCAGAAGAAAGTCCCGCTGACCGGGGATGCAGGGGCAGGAGAGGCGGATGGTGGAGCCAAGATCCATCCGGACGCTGCAGCCCGTCTTCCGGAAGTACCCAAACCCCGCGTCCGTGAGGAACATGGGGACGGGGAGGTAGGTCCATGCGCCCTGCCGTGTGAAGTGCTCGGTCACCTGCCCGCAGCTTCCGCGCCCCATCTGGTCCACGCGGTCGAAGCGCTCGCCGGTGCCGAAAATGTGCCTGTGGGTGCCCTCCAGCTGCAGCTCCTGATGGGCCACCGTCCCGTCCGCGCGCAGCCCCAGGGTGACGGAGCGGCAGCTGAGGACCGTGCGGCCGTCCTTTTTCAGGGAGAAGAGGCCGCCCTCGCCGGGGCATAGGCGGAAGGCCCCACAGACTGGCAGGGGAGAAGCATCGGCAGCGCCGGTCAGCGCGAGGGAGAAGACGCCCTGATCTGCACTGAAGGTCCAGAAGATGCCCTCTCCCAGCTGCACGGCGCTGCCGGATACGGCCAGGGGCTCCGTCACCCGCAGGCGCGCCAGCACGTCCAGGGTGTACCAGGGCGTGGCCTCATCGCCGCAGGTGAAGCGGTAGCGGAGGGTGCGGGCGGCGGGGAACCTGGGAAGGGTGAAGCGGAAGGCACCGTCCGAGATCTTCTCCGGGGAAATCCCGCGAAGGTCCGCCCCGTCCGTCTCCAGGACAGGGGTGCCCGCATCGCACCGGCAGGAGAGGGCGACGGGCTCACCGGCAAAGGGGTACAGGGGCTTGCGGCCGCAGAAACTGTCCTCGAAGGGCACGATACCCTCCGGAATATGAAGGATCACGTGATTCACCTCACTCATGGTACTCGGGGCTTTCGGAGAACATGACCTCAAAGAGCGCCCGGCAGAGCCCGTCGCTGCCCGCGATCTCCCGGATGGTCCCGAAGGCGGCGGGCGTGTTCCCCCGCTCCTTCAGAAGGCGCCAGATCTGTTCCTTCTCATCCACCGGGATCTCTGCGCGGTGGAGGATCCCGCGGGCGCTTTCGAGCCACCGGCTGTCGGCCATAATAAGGTCCTCGAACCGGACACACGCGTGCATCTCCTCCAGGGGAAGAGAGAAGGTACACCGGAGGGTCTGCGATTCGGGGTCATACGTGTGTGGCAGCACCTGTCCGAAGAGGAAGACCTCCGTGTCACGGACGCAGACGCACTCGAGCGTGAAGTCCCGGACGGCCGGGAGCTGGGCAAGGTCACCCTCGGCGTCCAGGGTCAGGGTGCCCTCCTGCCAGGCAAAACGCATGTGCGTTATGACGGGGAAGGGTGAAAGGGAGATCCCGTCGTCCTCGTAGAGGTCGAAAACGCCGTCAGCGCCGGGGAAGATGCGGAGGGTCAGATCGCCTGGGTTTTCATCCGCTCTGGGGCTCTCCGTCAGCGGCAGGATGGTGCCGGCCGGGGCGAGGACGGGGTAGCTGTCCAGCGTCCGGTAGAGCCGCAGCATCCGGTTGCCGGTATAGCGCATCCGGCCGTCCAGGTCGAACCAGAGGCCCGAAGGGAGCCACGCCTGCGTTTCGGCCATCCGAAGGGCCGGATCCATGGGGGCGGTGACGGGGACCACCAGGAGGGAGGGGCCGAACAGGTACTCGTGGGGCACGAGGTAGGCTGCGTGCTCCTCTGGACAGGCAAAGTACACGGGCCGGACGATGGCCTCGCCCAGGCGGTGCGTCCGCTCCATGGCGGTGTAGAGGTAGGGGAGGAGGCGGTGGCGAAGACGCAGGTATGCCCCCATGATCTCCCCGGCCTCCTTCCCGAACGCCCAGGGCTCCTTGCTCAGAAAGTCCGACTTGGAGGAGTGGAGGCGCATGATCGGGGAGAAGACACCGAACTGCAGCCATCTCACGGAGAGCTCATCGCTCCTCGTGCCCCGCATATGCCCGCCGATATCGTGGCTCCACCAGGGATAGCCGGCGCAGGCGGCCATGGCGGTGAAGACGGGCTGGAAGCGTAGGGAGGCCCAGGAGGTGATGGTGTCCCCGGAAAAGCCCACGGGACAGCGGTGGCTGCCGGGCCCTGCATACCTGGAGAGAATGAGCCCGCGCTGTCCCCTCCGCTCACTGTCCCTGTAGATCCGCTCATTGAGAACCCACATGGGATCCAGGCCCCGGATAGCGCTCTCGCTGCCCTGCTGCCAGTCGATCCAGAAAAAGTCCACGCCTGCCTCCTCCAGGGGACGGTGGAGATATCGGAGGGAGGCATCCATGAAGGCGTCGCTGGCTGCATCAAAGTCGATGGTGCGCCCGTCCTCAGGATCCAGCCCCAGCGCCCGGCACATGGCTTGGTACCCCTCCTCGTGCGGCGCGACGCCGCCCGCGGGGTGCAGGTTCACCGTCACCCGAAGACCCATGTCGTGCAGCTTCCGAAGGAACCCCTCCGGGTCCGGGAAGAGCTCCCGGTTCCAGGTGTAGCCGGTCCAGCCGGAGTGGAAGGGGTTTTCGACAAGGTGCCAGTCCATGTCGAGGACCGCCACCGACAGGGGGATATTGGCCGCCTGGAAGCGCTCCATGAGCTCGAGGTAGCTCGATTCCGAGTACTCGTGGTAGCGGCTCCACCAGTTGCCGAGGGCGTAGCGGGGGAGCATGGGCACTTCTCCTGAGAGCCTGTAGAAATCCCGCATGCAGCCTTCCCAGTCGTGCCCGTAGCCAAAGAAGTAGAGGTCGGTCTCCGGGTGCTCCCGCGCCTCAAAGCGGCCGTCCTCGGTCAGCACCATGGACGAGCCGTCTGGCAGAACGGCAAAGCCCTGGCGGGACAGGACGCTCCCCGAGACCTCGATTTCGCCGTCCGCGCCGTCCAGGGTCCTGGCGGTGCCGCCGAGGGGCTCTGCCTCCTCCCCGTAGCGCCACAGGCTCTGGTAGGCGGTGAGGCTGCCCCGGACCTGGATGGTGAGGGAGGCGGACGAAAAGGCGGGGGCAGAAAGCACCAGGTGCAGGTGCTCCGTGTCCGCCTCCAGGTGACCGTCCCGATGGGAGACCTTCACGTCCACATCCGGAAACGTCCGGCAGCGGGCGAAGGTGGTGGGCCTGTCCTCAAAGTGTCCCTCCGCCTGCTCCTCCAGACGGACGAGACGGGAAGTCAGAAAGGTGAACCGATATGTGCTGCCGGTGATGATGGTCATAGGGCGTGCCTCATTTCTGCAGGGTGGATTTGAAAAAGGAGCAGGAGCAACAGCTGCCCCTGCTCCAGACCGGTTCGTAGATTACTTCTGTGCCTCCAGATACCTTTCGTAGGCGGTCTCATAGATGGCGTTCATGTCCTTCAGGCCCATGGCCTCAAGGCGCGCCACATAGGCGTCCCACTCCTCGTCGATGCCGCCGGAGGTGATCCACTTGGCGCGCATCTGGTCGACGTAGGTGTCGATGTCCGCCTGCAGGAAGGCCAGCTCATTGTATTCCTCGGCCGTGTACTTGAGCTCGGGGAAGCAGGCCTTCACGAAGGGTGCCGTCTGCTCGTCCATGGCCACCTTCAGACCGTCGCCCTCGGTGGGGTCCAGGACGATCTTTTCGTCAAAGGCGAGGGAAGAATACTTGGGGCCGAAGTCGCGCAGGGAGCGGTCCCAGTACCAGGCATCGGCACTGGTGCCCTCGGGCGGATTGAGGAGGGAGTAGGTGCCGTCATCGTTGCGGGATGTGACCTCGCCCAAACCGCCCCAGAAGTTCTGGATGCTGGCCTCGCCGGTGTAGAACTGGTCGGCCCACCGCAGGACCACCTCGGGGCACTTGCAGACGGTGGTGATGGACAGCTGATTGGACTTGATGGAGTACATGCCGTTCAGGTCGCCCTGCTGATACTTTTCACCGTCCGGGCCTGCCAGGGGCGCGATGACGGCGTACTCATCCTTCCAGCGGCGGAAGATGGCATCGTAGCTCCAGGCGTAGCCGAAGCCGACCCTGGCGACCTCGGGATCGTCGCACTTGGCATCGCGGATCGCCTGATCCTGGGTGAAGGTCTCCTGGTCGATGAGGCCTTCCTGGTAGAGTTTGTTCGCCCATTTGAGGGCCTCTTTGTAGTTGTCTGCGGTGTAGGCAAAGGAGATGGTGCCGTCGTCGTTGACCAGATACCTGGTGCCGTAGACGTCCGTCATGCCAAAGGGTGTGAGGAAGTCGGTGCCGATGCCGACGCCCGTGAAGGGAATCTCATCGTTCGGGTCGCCGTTTCCGTTGGCGTCCTGCTCCTTGAAGGCCAGGAGAACCGCCTCCAGCTCATCGATGGTGGTGGGCACCTCGAGGGAGAGGTTTTCCAGCCACTTCATGTTGATGACCGGCACGTTGCAGGCCATGGGGCGCTTGGGCATGCGAGAGGGGAGAGAGTAGATGTGACCGTCGGCGGAGGTGGAGATGGCCTTCAGGTCCGGCATCTCCTCGAAGGCGGCAGTGAGGTTGGGCATGTAGAGGTCGATCAGGTCCTCGAGGGGGATGAAGTACTCGAGGTTGTTGATGATGTCGCTCTCATCGAAGGTCTGAAAGCCCAGCACCACATCCGGCAGCACGCTCTCGCCGCCGGCCAGCAGGATCGGCTTCTGATCGCCCCAGTCGTTGGAGGAGACGACCTGCCAGTTGACGTGGACATTGCTTTCCTGCTCCAGGTTCACCAGGAAGGGATTGGTGGTGAAGGAGTCGCCCATGTCGCTCCAGCGCATGGTCATGACGGTGAAGGAGACGGGTTCATCCACGATGGGCATGCCCTCGGCGTGAAAGCCGGGGGTTTCGGCCAGGGCCAGCGTGCAGGAAAGCATGAGGGCGAGGGCCAGACACAGGGAAACCAGTTTTTTCATAGAGATACCTCCTATATTTTTTACGGCCTTTCCGGCCGCAGGAATCGATTATCCTTTGACGGCGCCGATCATGACGCCCTGGTCAAAGTACTTCTGGATGAAGGGGTACACGCACATGATGGGCACGGTGGAGACAATGATCATGGAGTAGCGAACGAGGCTGGCCCGGCGCATGGCGATCATGGCGGCCTCGCCGGTCCCCTGGGCGGCAAAGTTCTGATTGGTGATGAGGATGTTGCGCATGATGAGCTGCAGGGGATAGAGGTTTTCTGACCTGAGATAGATCAGGGCATTGAAGTAGGAGTTCCACTGCCCGACGGCGGTCCACAGGGCAATCACGGAGAGGATTGCCTTGGAAAGCGGCAGTGCCATGGTGAAAAAGAAGCGCAGATTCCCGCATCCGTCGATCTGGGCGGCCTCCAGGAGCTCCCGGGGCAAACTCGTCTCAAAGAAGGTCCTTGCCACGATGATGTTGTAGGCGCTCACGGCAAAGGGAAGGACCATGACCCAGAAGGAGTTATACAGCCCTGCCTCCTGGACCGTCAGGAAGGTCGGGATGAGACCGCCGTTAAAGAACATGGTGAAGACGAAAAGACCCATCAGGAAGCGGCGGCCGAAGAGATCGCGGCGGGAGAGGGCATAGGCGGCAGGGATATTGACCGCAAGCCCGATGAGGGTTCCGACCAGCGTGTAGGCGATGGTGTTCCTGTAGCCGACCCAGACCTGGGGCTGCTGGAGGAGCGCAGTGTAGCCATCCAGGGTGAAGCCCACGGGATACAGGAAGACGCTGCCCGATGCCACGGCGGAAGGATCCGAGAAGGACGCGATGATGATGAAGTAGAGGGGATAGAGGATGATCAGGAGAAGCAGGGCGCAGATGGTGTAGAGAATGATGTCAAAGACCACGTCCCGCCCCTGACGGCGAACTTTCCGGCGATGCATTTCTTTCTCCCTCCTCAGAAAAGTCCCGTGTCGCCAAGCTTCCTTGTGACACCGTTGACCAGCACCAGCAGCAGGAAGTTCGTGACGTTATTGAACAGGTTCACGGCGGTGGACACGGAGTACTGGCTGCTCCTGAGGCCGATCTTGTAGACATAGGTGGCGATGATCTCGCTGGTCTGCATGTTCAGGTCGTTCTGCATGAGGAAGACCTTCTCAAAGCCGACGTTCATCAGGTTCCCGGCACGGAGGATCAGCATGATGGCCGCCGTGGGCAGGATGAGGGGAAGATCGATATAGATCATCTTCTGAAAGCGGGTGGCGCCGTCCACGGTGGCTGCCTCATACAGCGACGGATCTACGGAGGACAGGGCGGCCAGGAAGATGATGGAGTCCCAGCCCATGTGCTGCCATACGTCAGACCACACGTAGATGCTGGGGAAGGCGCTGGCGCTGGCCATGAGGTTGGGTGCCTCCAGGTGGAAGAGCCCGAAGAGGGTGCCGATCAGGCCTCTGGAGGGGGAGAGCCAGATGAGCAGCAGACCCACCATGACGACCGTGGAAATGAAGTGGGGCAGATAGAGCACGGTCTGGAACCCCTTGCGGAAGCGCGGGGCGGAGATCTGGTTGATGAGCAGCGCGAGGATGATCGGCATGGGGAAGCCGACGGCCATGCTGTAGAGGCTCAGGAGGATCGTGTTGCGGATCGTGGTCCCCGACTGAAAGGAGTTGAAGAAGCGGGTGAAATTCTTGAAGAGGGGCTCTGACCAGGGACTGCCCATGATGCCCAGGGCGTTTTTGTAGTCCTTGAAGGCGATGATGACCCCGTACATGGGCTTGTAGGAGAAGATGATCAGCAGAATCAGCGAGGGGAGAAGCAGAAGATACAGCCCGAGACCGTTGCGGATCTGCTTTCCTGCCCGCCGGAGGGATGTCATCATAAGATCACTCCTTAAGGTTAAGCGTTTAACTAAGTCTTATATATCATGACCAGCAGGCTGTGTCAAGGATAAATTTAAGAAAACGGGAAAATTTATATGAAATCTTTCCCAAAAGATGCAAAAATCATGCGCAGGTCGAAATGAAACAGAATTCACCACAAAGACTGAATGACGCAAGAAAAGGTGAAGCGCTATACCTTACAGCTGCATGCCTCACCGACGTTTGATGGATCCTGCGGCACATGTTATACTGCCAGACGGCACGTGTTCCCCGGGCGCCGGAGGCGAATCAGGGGGAGCACAGGAAGCATGTTGAGGAGAGGCTCATGGCTACACTCAAGGAAATTGCGCAGGCGGCTCATGTGAGCATGGCGACGGTGTCCAATGTGATCAACGGAAACCACCACAAGGTGTCATCGGAGACCGTGGAGCGTGTGGAGAAGCTGGCACGGGAGATGGGCTATGTACCCAACCAGGCAGCCAGGTCCCTCGCCCAGAGGGAGTCCCGGTTCATCGCGATCATCTCGCAGGCAGGCAAAGGGGACAATATTCTCACGAATCCCTACAACGCCCAGTACATCGGAGCGCTCACCGTGGATCTGCATGAGAAGGGCTATTACCCGCTGATCCGCTTTACGAATGACTTCAAGGATATCGACACGGACCTGCGGGGCTGGAACGTGGCGGGGGCCATCTTCAACGGCTCCTACAGCAGGTACCTCAAGCAGATTCGTTCCCTGCCTTCGATTCCCATTGTATTTACGGACTGTTATTTCCGGGTGCCCGGGATCAACCATGTAGGCGTGGATGATGACATGGGCGGTCAGCTGGCAGGAGAATATCTGGGGAAGATGGGCCACAGGAAGGTGGCCTTCCTTGCGGCAGACCTTGACAGCAGCGAGGTGGATCAGCACAGGCGTGCGGGCTTTGAAGCGGGCCTGAAGGAATATGACGTGGAGCTTCCGGACAGATGGACCTTCCGCCATGCAGACATACGCCCGGGCACGGAGTATACGGAGGCGCTGTATCAGGAACTTTACAGTGCCATGCAGACAGAAGACCGGCCGACCGCCTTTTTCTGCACGTCAGATGCGATCGCGCTTCAGCTGCACCGCCTCATGGGGCGCATGTCGCTGCGGGTGCCGGAGGATGTATCGATCATCGGGTTTGATGATCTGCCCTTTACCCAGCAGTATTCGCTTCCCCTGACCACGATCCATCAGGATGTGGATCAGAAAGCACACCTGGTGGTGGACATGCTCTCAAGGCACATCCAGGACAAGACCCTGCCCAGTGAGCGCACGGTGGTCGGGGTGAGTCTTGTGGAGCGTGGGAGCGTGAGGAATCTGGGAACGAAGGAAGAAACTGCCCGCGAGTAAGATGGGGAGAGCACAGGGCTCAACGAGATGGTCCAGCACTATGAAGGTATGCGCAAAGACTGACCAAATGGAGCCGGAAGGCTCAGAATGGGTCAGTCTTTTCAATGCTTTTCTGGTCTGTATTTGTCGCAGAATGCAGGCTTTACTTGTGATAGGCCATCGTCCGGCTGAGAGAGCCTCCTGAGCTAATTCATCCGGCACAGCCGGATTTTCCGTAGATGTTTGCGTTTCAGGGCCAAAAACATTATACTGATTTTGAAACAGAGAAAGATTGTGTGCGGCTTATACGTCGGAACGGTTGCGTAAAAGCATTTGTTACTATAAATGAGAGCGTAATATAGGTGAAGGGGAGAAGTCATCATGGACAATATTCAGAAAAAGACGCCTGAGGAGCTGAATGTCGTTGCATCATTGACTGATGAAACCAATGGTTGGACAACGGAAATCAATGTGGAAGTACAGAATGATTATGTCAACCTGACAAATGATCTCATGTTCCACATGGTGTTCACAAAGAATAAGAAGGCACTGAAAGGTCTTTTGTCTTGCCTTTTGAAGATACCTAAAGAGGAGATTCTGGACATTGTCATACTCAATCCCATACAGTACAACGAATCAATTAACACCAAAACGACAATACTCGATTTGAAGCTTTATCTCAATAATAATCGGTATGTGCTGGTGGAGATGCAAGTCCGAGATTTTGAATATTGGACGAATCGGATTCTTATCTATGGGTGCCGGCAGATCAATGATCAGGCGAACGGCACGAATGCATACATGACACTTGAGCCCGTAATTCAGATCTCGATCATGAAACATTCGCTGTTTCCGGCGCGCAAACGGTTTTACTCAGAATATCGGATTCAGGACAATGAAGGCCAGGTGCTGACAGACAAGCTCAGTTTCGCTGTGCTGGACCTTTCTTCTATTCCAGATGCGAAAACAGTAAAGCCGGAGGAGAAGGAACTGGTAGACTGGGCCAATGCTTTTATAGCTCCCGACTGGAAGACACTCATGACGATTGATAATGAAAGCGTGAAGGAGGCAGTCAGAACGATGGAGATGATCATGAAGAATCCTGCGGAAAGGCAGCTGATTTGGGATCACCAGATGGCACTGTGGGATTTTGAGTCCCAGATGGACAGCGCCGAGCGTCGGGGCAAGGAACAAGGAATAGCGATAGGGGAAGCGCGGGGGAAGGAACAAGGAATAGCGATAGGGGAAGCACGGGGCAAGGAACAAGGAATAGCGATAGGGGAAGCACGGGGAAAGGAACAAGGAATAGCGATAGGGGAAGCTCAGGGAAGAATGGAAGAAAGATACAAAATTGCCAAAAACATGAAAGCCCATCAGCATTCTGATGAGATGATACATCAGGTTACTGGACTGCCTTTCAGTGAGATTGAACAACTGTGATGCATACTTCTCCGCTCGGAGCAGGTTTGTGCGAGACAAAGATGGAGGGGTTTCTGAAGGAATTCGATCGGTTGCCGTCTGTCAAGGTATGTAGCTTGACAGACGGCCTTTTTTTGAAAGCCTGTTGACAAAAAACTGGACAAGCATACACTGGTATCAGTTGATACTTTTTGATTGGGGGAAGGAAGGCAACCTTAGCGGAAACAGCCGCTCGCATTGAACGCGAATTGGATGTGCGTGCATATCTTCAGGATTTGAAGTATGCCCTGGAACATGGGGATAATCTTTCCTTCTAAGAGGAGCGCCAGGTGGATCAACACAGAGATCAGCGGTATACCAATCGCTTTACTGTAGCAGACTTATTCCCGGATGAGAGTCCTGTTACCGCGCTGAAGAGAGAGCTTCAGAAGCTGACCGTCGAAGAGTATATGCAGACAGTCAGGGATCTGCGTTTCCGAAGCGGAGTGAGATGCGCGAATTCGGGAAAGTCTATGATGGTAAGGGTGATGTGTACATCAAGATCCGGGTGGAGCTGCTGTCTGAGTATGGCAACCATACCACATTCGTTATGTCCTTCCAGTATGACACAATTCCCTTTACGCCTGATATGTTCCCCTATAGAAAAATGTGAGGAGGTGGATCAGCGTGAAGGTGATAGATCAAGAGAGAAAGCTGTGCACATGCTGCATGGAAGATCACGATGTGCAAAGAGTCGTGATCAAGGAGCACAACATCTTTAAAGGCGTTCCGATTGAGTATGACGCTGAGTACTTTTATTGCGACAACGCGGATGAGACTTATGCGGATGAGCAGCAAATCTCTGCAAATGACATCTCCATGAAGAATGCCTATCGGGAGGCAACGGGACTGCTGACTTCCAATCAGATTGCAGCCATCCGTGCCCGATACGGCATCAGCCAAAGCGATCTCTGTCTCCTTCTTGGCTGGGGAGCCAAAACGATCACGCGCTACGAAAGCCATCAGGTGCAAGATGTCGCGCATGATACCATACTCAGGAAGCTGGCGGCTGATCCGGAATGGTTCCTGAGGCTGCTCGATACTGCAAAGGATTCCTTATCTCCCGCTTCCTATGCAAAGTACTGGGAAGCAGGTACAGCACTGTTTGAGCAGGATCATGATCTGTATTTAAAGAGTGCGATCATGGCAAAATATGCCCGGTATCAGCAGAA
>JAFUBA010000215.1 GCA_017460395.1 Clostridia bacterium
AATAATCACATTGGAATGCCTTGCCATTTGGCAAATCACCGCCTCACATAATTTGATATGTGAATCATAATCCCATATGTGATTTTGTGCAAGAATAATTACATGTTCGTTTTAATTAGTTGGTTTGAAGATACAGATCGATAAAATCAGCGAAATACACAAGGAATTTTTCGTCAAACTGCAGAGAGAAGAGAGCAACGAGGAAAACACGATACACGCTCTTGCTCTTTTGTGTCAAATGCTTCGTGATCATTACGGCAGGCCTGTCTTTGTCATCATTGATGAATATGACGTTCCAATGGCCAAAGCGCTGGGAACACCTTATTACGATAAGGTCCGGGATATGATTGAGCACATGCTGAGCTACGTGTGCAAGACCAATAGCAACATCAAGGGCGTCATTCTGTCCGGCTGCCTGTACACAGTAAAGAACAGCACCTACACGGGTGTAAACAATATCATTCCGTATACTGTTCTTTCACCGATTTATGCGTCAGCAATCGGCTTTTCAGATGAGAATGTGAAGAAGCTTTTGGCAGATGCAGGATTATCGGATCGTTATGAGACAGTTGCGGAGTGGTATGATGGATACATGTTCGGACGGGAAAAGCTGTACTGTCCATGGGATGTGCTGTCTTTTGTAAAATCCGTTCTGGATGGCTCTTATGATGAAGATCGAGGTCCCGAAAGCTACTGGCTGAATACCTCAGAGACATCGTTGAACCTGATCCATGGTTTTCTCGGAAGAAGCGCTGACGCTAACGAATGCTTTGAGCGACTTTTGGCGGGAGAAACGATAGACTGTTCTGTCAATGAGTTTGTGCCTTATCACCGGATCCACGAAAGCGGGGGAAACCTCTGGTCGGCATTGTTGGAGACCGGGTATCTGACGAAGACAGTCACAGAAGAAATGCCCCTGATGCCGCTGCGCATTCCGAACAGATCCATCCAGACTGTCTTCCGTCAGGAAGTATGGGCCTTTTTCAATGACAAAGTAGACAACACCTTCGTGCGAGATCTGGTGAACGCCCTGTGGGTGGGTGAAATCGAAAAGGCAGAGGCTTCCCTCAATCAAATTCTGGAAGCGACGCTTTCCTTCTACCATGAATACCACGAATACAGTTATCACTTAATCTTAGATGGTTTCTTTACCGGGCTCGGCTACCGGGTACAGTCTGAGCGGGAGACTGGCTATGGCAGAAGCGATCTGATTATCCTCGATCCCGCAAGGCAGAGATGCCTGATTCTGGAGCTCAAACACGTGAAAGAGAAAGATGAGATGAACGCAGCGCTAAAAGAAGCGTCCAGCCAGATCATTCGGCAGAAGTATGACAGTCAGCTTCGTTATGAAGGTTATGCGATGCGACTCCAATACGGGATGGCCTTTTGCGATAAGCAGACCAAAATGGAAAAGATTGAAACACCGATTGCAGGCTGACCTGAAAAGCTGAAATACGGCAAATCAGTAGCTGGCACAATCACACAGATCATGAGACAAGATGGTCCGAAGAAGCTCGAACGCGATACTTACAGGATTGTGAAGGCATAAAAGGGGAATGTCAGTTACTCCTTAAATGCAGAAAGATCGAGCGCATGTGAGACATTGCCAGCATTGAAATTGGAAACGGAAGCATCCATCATGGCCAGCGTATTGCTGGAAACCTGAAATGGAGCCGTGAGCTCTCGTGATTCAAGAATGATGACCCCATTTTCCATTTCCCGAACGTGGTCATACTCGAAGCTGCTGCTGCGGAGGGTAATTCGCTTTTTAGAATCAATTTTGGCATCATACTCTCTGACGCTTGTTTGCATACCAATTCCTCCTTTGTGGGCGATTTGTAAAGCTGGGATCTCCCGCATGAAAGCTACTGCATCTGTTCATAAGAAAAATGACATTGCGGTGAATGCCGATATTCAGAACCCTCCTGTGATATACACTCACCCGGAAAGTCTGTGACACAACATATGATCTACAAATGGAGTCCCTGTTGGAGCGCAGGGTAATCACACGGATCCATCAGTATGGTTGCCCTGCGAAGGCGCATGATGTCGTCCGTTCAGAAGGGCTGATACCCTTGGGCTCGGCGTCATGGAATGCCGTGAACACTTCAGAAATTAACGAATGTGATGAAAGCAAAGGACGAACAGAAATGACATCGAAAGAACGGGTCATGGCAGTATTGAACGGTGAAAAGCCGGATCGGGTGCCAGTCTGCTTCTGGCATCATTTCGGCGAACTCGCGCCGGAGGAAACGGTGAAGGAACACGTGCGTTTCTTCCGGGAGACAGGCGAGGATATCCTCAAAATGATGTGCGACGAGTTCTTCGTCTATCCACTGGGAGGCGCAAGCACCTCTGACGACTATCGGGCGCTCCGGCCCCAGGGGTACAATTCCTACTATGTGCGCGGTCAGGCAGAACGGGCCTCACAGATCAACGAAGCGCTGAGCGGCGGGGTCGTCACCTTCTACAATGCCTTCTCACCCTACGCAACGCTCAAGCACGCCATCGGCCAGGGCGCCACGCTGCAACTGATCCATGAGCATGAGGATGCTGCCATCCACGTCCTGGATGTCATTGCCGAGGACACGGTGTTCATGATCGAACGTGTGCTCAGGGAGAGCGGCACCACGGGCATGATGCTCTGCCTGCAGGGCGCGGAGGATGGCCTGTTCACCGACGAAGAATATGCCCGCCTGATTGCCCCCTCGGAGCGTCAGGTCGTGGACTGCGCCCGGAAGCTCTCCGACATCAACCTTCTGCACCTGTGCGGCTGGGACGGCGTGAAGGATCACCTTGAGCGCTGGAAAGACTACGAGACGAAAATTGTCAACTGGGACGTGGACGTCGAGGAAATCACCCTCAGGCAGGGCAAAGATTACTTCGGGGGCCGCGTAGTACTGGGCGGCTTCAACAACCGTCCCGGAACACTGCTGCACGCCGGCAGCAAGGAGGATATCCAGACATTCACGAAAAGGCTCCTGGAAGAAACCGGCGAGGAAGGCGTCATCATCGGCGCGGACTGCTCCCTGCCTGCGGACATTGACCGGCAGCGCATCCGATGGGTGATAGAGGCTATCGAAGAATACGCGCAGGAAAACAGGTAAACAAATTCCGTCCCGGACTCATGTTCGGGACGGTTTTCTTCAATGGATCAGCCGTCGATCACATCGTCAAGCACGGCGATGGCCGCCAGGTAGATCTTCGCACAGGTCTCCACTTTCTCCATCAGCAGCACCTCATCCCGGCCGTGAGCACCGCCGTGACCCTCCGGCAGGAAGTCGCGGATTCTGTCACTGAGGCCCGGCATGCCCATGCCGAAGGAAATCGCGTTCGGCACCGCCTTCGAGTAGGTGCCGCCGCCCATGGTATACGGCTGGTCGTCCCGGCCCGTGATGGTCTCGTAGACCTCCTGCAGCACCGCAATGCGCGGATCGTCCTTCGGGATGTAGAATGGTTTGGCATTGTGGATCACGTCAGGCGTGTAGCCACGCTCCGCCCAGGCCTTTTCCAGGGTGCCCATCAGCTGATCCGGCGGGCAAGTAATCGGATAGCGACTGTCCAGACCTACCCGCAGCACGCCGTCCGTCAGGTGCGCGATGCTGTACACCAGTGTCAGTTTGCCGGAAATCTCGTCCTCGTAAGCAGCACCTTCGCTCTGCCCGTGATTGTCGCCGGTCAGCTCGCACAGGCCGCGAACCGCCTCCCTGCAGGTGCCCGTCAGCAGCCTGCCTTCCGTCAGTGCCCGCGCCAGCAGATGTATCGCATTGATGCCGCGATCCGGATCCGCCGCATGGCTTGCGCGGCCTGATGCGCTGATCTTCACACCATGCTCTGTTCCCATGACAGTCAGGGCTTCGCGCAGCGCTTCGTCGAGGGCCGCCACCGCTGCGCGCACAGATTCGATATCCGCGTCCAGCAGGCACTCCGCCAGATCGGGCACGATGTTGTGCGCGCTGCCCGCATCGAATGCCAGCAGGTTGCCCGACGCCGGCGCGGCGATGAAGCCGTCCAGGTTGCCCTTCTGGCCGTAGTTGACAGGGAAACCCGCGTCCGGCACCAGGGACACCGCCGGGAATTGTTCTCCCCTCTCCACCAGCGTGTGCATGTCCTGCATGCCCGTTTCCTCGCTGGTGCCGCAGTACAGGCTCACCCCATGCCGCAGGGGAAGACGCAGGTCCCGGATCATGCGCATGAGGAACAGGCCCATGATGGCAGCACTCTTGTTATCGTCCACGCCGCGGCCGATCAGGGCGTCATGCTCGGGCAGGTAAGTGGCCCCAAAAGGCGGGTAGATCCAGCCATCGCCCACGGGCACCACGTCCAGGTGAGCCACGATGCCGATGGCGCTTTCCGGGTCGCCCAGGGAGATCACGCCGGCGTAGCCGTCCAGATCGCGGGTCGAAAACCCGTAAGCCTGTCCGCGCTGCAGCATGTGATCCAGCACCCTTCGGCAGTCCGGTCCAAAAGGCGCGCCCGGTTCCGCCATGTCATCACGGCTCACAGAGGGAATCCGCGCCACCGCCTGGATTTCCTCAATCATCTCTTGTTTGTGCGCTTCCAGCCAGGTTTCGGCCTGCCGGGCCAGTGCCAGCACATCTCTCTTCATGATATCCCGCCTTTCCAGGGTCAGAATGCGGACGCCCATGCCATCCCGGGCGGCCGCATCTCCCGCAGTGTCCTTCAGCGAAAAAAGCCTCTCAGGTCCTGTCCGTGCAGACTGGCGCCCTCCACCTGGACCACCATGGAAGAGATTCTGTTTGCCGCTTCCACGGCCTCAGCCATGCTCATGCCTTTGCTCAGACCTGCCAGCACGCCGCCTGCATGCGCGTCCCCGGCGCCGATGGTGTCCACCACATGTTCGGCCGGATATCCGGGCACATGAGTGAATGCGCCCTTTTCCAGAATCATCGCGCCCTCATGTCCCATGGTTGCGATGACCGTGTTTTCTGTCATGTCCTGAAGCGCCTGCATGGATTCGCGAAGCGACGGCATATGGCCCATCTCCGCGGCTTCCCGCTCGCTCAAATGCAGGATGGGATGCAGCTTCAGCATCCGGCAGGTCCTCTCCTGCGAAATCCTGCTGCCCCGGGGGCCCGGTGCATAGAAGACCTGTCCGCATGGATGCGTCTCCAGAAAGCGGATGAGCTCATCCCCTGTCCGCTCCTCCACCTCCAGCCCGCACACATAGGTGTAGTCGGGGCGCAGATTTTCCAGCCCTTCTCCCTGGATCCATGCACCGTCAAAGAGATATTCTGCGCCATGCAGTGACAGGAATGTTCTCTCCCCGTCCTTCTCCACAAGGCAGTAGCAGCAGCCGTTTTCCTGGTCCTCCAGAAGGACCGGATGCACCCAGGGCTTGCCCCTGAGCTCTCTGTCCACAAAAGGTCCGAACATGCCCTTCATGCCCACCGGTGTCACAAATGTCACATCTGCCCCGGCAAGACCCAGCACATCCGCCACATTGTATGCACAGCCGCCGATGCGAAACGACTGATGGTGCGGGTGCATGTCCTCCTCCGTCACAGGAAGATGGTCCAGCTGAATGATCACGTCCACACATGTGGACCCAAGAACCAGTACACGTCCCACGTTTCTTTGCCTCCTGCCCTGTTTTACGGGAAAGACTCAGTCGTCCACGTCCATCAGGAAAAACAGCGCCCTGTTGTATTTGGCCTGGCGCTTCACGTCCTTCGGACGGACCTGAGGGATGCGGGAGAGATTGCTGTTGTCGATGAGGTCCGAAATCTTGACACTCCTTGCCACGGGATTGGCCTTCACGCGGCAGAGATAGTCAGCCCAGGACTCATCCTCCCTGTGGGTCACCGCGTCCACGGCTGCGGCCGTCTCGGCGCCAAACATCGCCCGGATTTCCCCTATTGTCACGTCCGTGTCTTCCACCACATCATGCAGCCAGCCGACCACCTGCTCCTCGGGCCTGCTCAGCCTCGCCGCCACCCGCATCGGATGCTCGATATACGGTCTCCCCGCCTTGTCCACGGCACCCTCATGGGAGCGCTCCGCGAGTGTTTTTGCCTTCTGTACATCTGTGCTGTATGCCATCCTGTCCTCCACATATGTTTTCCTGAAACCGGTTCTCCTCATT
>JAFUBA010000216.1 GCA_017460395.1 Clostridia bacterium
TATGCGGGCTTTCGCAGCGAGATGGTGGGCTATGACAACGTCCCGGACATGGAGGAAGCTCTGAGAGAGGGCCGCGTGGACGTGCTCATCGACTTTGTGAAGACAGATTTACGCGAGGAGGAGTTCTCCTTTACGCAGAACCACATCCTGGAGGAGCAGGTCAGCGTCTACACGCGCAACACGCCCGACGCACCCGAGGCAAAGACGGCGGAGGAGCTGGAGCAGCTGACCATCGGGATGGTGCAGGACGCGGGGTACCTGGACTACTTCATGGACTTCTGCGCGGACGAGGGCATTGAGCCGATGCTTGTGCCTTTCCGGGATGAGCTTTCCATGATCGACGCCATGGAGAAGGGGTTGACCGATGCCTGCCTCACCGGCAGTGCGGTGCCCGTAGGCTACCGGGTGCTGATGTCAACCCCGCCCATCGACTCGTACCTCATGCTCCGAAAAGAGGATACACAGCTCCTGAGCAGAATCGACAGGGCCATCAACCAGCTGAGGACCGACGATCCCAACTACATGTCGGACCTGTTTGATCAGTACATCGGCTCCTACAACACCGAGATGGCGCCGCTGACCCAGGAGGAGCGGGCATTTCTGCAGTCTCACCCGGAGCTCTCGGTGGCGCTCGTCCGCGGGGCCGAGCCCTTCACGGTAGAAAAGGAGGATGGCGTCATCGGGGGCGTGATCCCGGACTATTACCGGGCAATCGCCGAGCGGCTGGGCGTCAGCTTCCGGTTTGTGATCTACGACACAACCCAGGAGGCTATCAGCGCGGTGAAGGGCGGGGAGAACGACATCCTCGGCCACTACTACGGGGACATTATTCTGGCTGAGCGCGATGAGCTCTACGACACGCTGGAGTACGGCTCCACGGAGTGCGCACGGCTGGTCCTCAGCAGCTTTACCGGGACGGTGAACACCACGGCCGTGACGCCAAGGACTGCATACCTCCTGGCCGATCAGCTGGACAGGAGCCTGACCCTCGTACCCTATGCGAACGTGGAGGAGGCATACCAGGCGCTTCGGCGCGGCGAGGTGGACTCCATGGTGGGATCCATGACGGCCATCACGTGGCTCATCAACCAGCACACGATGCGGGGCGTGAGCCTGTCGATCCTCCCGAACGTGTCCCTCGGTGTCCGGGCGGCCGTCTCGCAGGACAATCAGGTGCTGATGTTTGCCCTGAACAAGGCCATCGCGGTGTTCGGCGCCTACATGAACGAGGCCATCATCGAGAATGCCGTGAACGGTAAGGTCGACCTGATGACCGCCCTCGAGAATCTGCCCCTGAGCTTTACGGCCGGTGTTGTCATTACACTCTCTGTCCTTGTGATCATGCTCATCATTTCCCTCCTGCTCCTTCGAAAGAGCAGCCAGACGCGGATCGCGCTCCTGAGCAGCGAGATGAACGTGGACAGCCTCACCGGAGCCGCGAGCCGGCGGTATGGCACCGTGCGTCTCGGCAAGGAGCTGGAGATCTTCCGCCGCTATGGGGACGGGCCCATGCTGGCCATGTTTGACATCGACCACTTCAAGGAGAAGAACGACACCTACGGCCACGAGTACGGCGATTTTGTCCTGAAACGTGTGGTGCAGGTTCTGCGGGCGACGCTGAGAAGGTCGGATGAGATCATCCGCTGGGGCGGAGACGAGTTCATTCTCCTCTTCCCGCGCACCCACGGGACGGCCACCGCCGAGCGGATCCTCGAAAAGGTCGTGCGGGCAGTGGACACGGCGGACTTCCATATGGGCCTGAAGGGTGAACACGTGAGCGTATCGGTAGGTGCTGCCTTCTTCGATCCCAATGACGAGGACATTACGGAGATCCTCAGGCGCAGCGACATAGCGCTGTACGAGGCCAAGAAGGCCAGAAACACCTACAGGATCTATGAGACAGAAAACACGTAAGGAAAGCGGCTGCGCATTTTTGCGCAGCCGCTTTTACAACCTATTCAGATGGCTGTGCGCTCACAGCCAGGCTGCTGGAGGCCAACCTTCAGGACACGGCCGAGGAGAAGGCACGGTATTCTCCACGGGGACTGTGACGCGCAGCTTCATGGCGCGGGCTCGGGGCAGGTAGAAACTTACGTGTGAGATGGATTGGCTGTTTTGCAAAGGTGCAGGAGCTTCCTGGGAGCTGTAGTTGTCTTCCAGGTGGGAGCCACTGGGAGCGCCTTTATGTCTCTATGGTATCGTCGCTTGCGGGCGGTCCTGGGGCACGTCGCCGCTACCTTTGTACGGTGAGGCTTTTATGTCTATGAAGGCAGGCGTCAAGCTCTGGAGAATAGCTGCTTCGGGGCCGTGCCGGCCGATGGCGTGTATCCTGTGGGAACGGCTTTTCGGGTTATGCATTCAGGGTCGTGCCTGCTGTATGTGATCCTGGGAGTTTCCTCGGGTCCCATATTGTGCGGGATTTCCACGGCCACGACCTGAACCATCTCACGTCGGGGGCGTATGGCCAAGACCAGAGATGGGATGATCGTCCAGGAATGAGCAGATCCCGGGAGCAGGAAGGGGAGGAAGTGGAGAAAAAGGCCGAATGGCGCTTTTCCACAGCGGACACAAGGAATCAGGCCAATCTGTGTAAAAGAAGCTTTTCTGAGACTCACAGACTTTTCCACACAGTACCTGTGGAAAATGTGAAAAACTCAATCTGACAGGTGTGGATTTCCACAGATATTCGGACACGGCCACGCGGCAGTGCCCGTTTTTTCTGATCTTCGCACCTGGCGATATTCCCGTGAACAGCCAGAGGATGGACACATTGCACTGCTTGCAGATACAGACCGGATCTGCCGCGACAGGCGCGTTCTCAGGGACAGTCACTCCAGTGTCGGAGTGTGCTTGTGGGACAGGGAGAGGAAGGTGGCATTCTGTGCATGCGGAGTCACGCTTCGTCCAGGGGCGTCTGCGGGCGGTCCGTGAAGGTGACCTCTTGTGACAGGCAGTGAGTGGATGAGAGCAGGAGAGACAGGAAAACCTCAGAGAGAGGCTGCGGTGTGTCATTCTGTAGAACATGTTTGCAAGTCTCGATGGCGGAGATGCAGCATCCATCGCAGGTGAATAGCTCCCTTATGCCTCCTGAGAGGGGCGGTTGGAAGGCGAAGGGCACTTAAGTGGCTCAGAACAGATAGGGGGCCCGAGGACGCGTGTGTCGTCTTCTTTGCAGAACTGACGTGTCAGGGCTTTTGACGTGTCGCAATGGACGGAAACGATGGCAGAGGGGGCCATCTGCGATGGCAGGAACGGCCTGGGGTCACAGGAGGAGATGTCTGATAGGCCGTTTTCTCCCCAGGCAGCTCATGCAGAGACTCTGGTCTGCGTCGGACAGACGGGCAATTCTGTGGACAGAGATCCGGGGGCCGAAACGGCTATCAGGGCACACGAGAGTGTCTGGGTTTCTGTGCCAGGGTTACCGCCATGAATGAGAGCATGATTTCTCTCAGGATTACGGGACATCTCTTGAGGCTGGAAACGGTGCCCTTGGTGGCATGATAGGTGGCTGCTGGCTGCCTTTGAGGCAGGTGTCTTCTCAGACGCATGGTGCTCATGCTCCGGTCGGACAGGGCGTATTCCGGGTCAGACTCAAGTCCCTCAAGGTGTTTTTCCGGATCTGAGGGCTGGATTTCACACCTGGACTCCGGTCGGGATTCGGACACCGGATGGTCGTAAGTTCCTAAACAAATACCGTGGCGAATGCCCCTGCTCTGTGTAGGGTCGTTCGCACTGACCTCAAATCATGTGAATACATCCGATCCCTTTACTCTACTCAACATGGGTTTATCCCATGTTTTTTTGTGCTCACTTTTTAGCAACTGCAAACCTTTGTCTTTGCTCTTCATCGGGTGCGGGCAGCGGCCTTCACCTACCTTCAGTAATGCTGAAGGTGAATCAGCGGCATTCTCCTTTTGAATTGGCTCGTATTATTGAAATAGCACACAAATTTTTCTTGAAAATCTTAGTTTAGTGCGTTGACAAAGCTTAGACTTTTTGGTAAGATACTCTCAGTTATTTCGAAGGAGGTGAAGTAACTTGGCATCCATTGTTTACCAAGTTCGGAACGGGCATCGATATGCCTACTCCAGTGAGTCGTATTGGGACAAAGACAAGAA
>JAFUBA010000217.1 GCA_017460395.1 Clostridia bacterium
CGAGGGACTCAAAATCATTCTGGAAAGAGTCGACATTCACCGTGATCCTGTCTCCGGCAATGAGCCGAGCTACCGTCTCCTGCAGTCCCTCAAAATCCATGTCAATGTAGTTCTTCAATGAATCAGGAGCTGATGTTTTTCGCCAATAGGATTGACATCTGCCATATTTCAGCGCCTTCATCACAGAATAAGAGTTGTAAATCGAACCGGCGCCGTGAAGGTCATACCCGTCGTACCATGCCTTTATCGCTTCAAAACTGACCTTCCCTTCCCTGCAGCGTTTCCTGACCTCCTCTTCTGTAAAACCAATAAATTCCGCAAACTCCATCGTGTCGAGCATGGACGACTCGTCGAATTCAGAGATCGCAGATTGAGAGCCGTCTTTCTTGATGGGAAGAATACCGGTCATATATGCTGCAGCGACAACCCTTGACGTAAAGTTTGCGTTCTTAAACCATCCGCGCAACAGATTCAGATAATTTTCCTGTGCCTCAGTATGACCTGGGGCCTCCCGAATCATTGCGTCCCATTCGTCAATAATGAAAATGAACGGTCTCCCGTCTGGCATATCAACACAATGAATCAGGCAATCCTCTAAACCTTTATCCCTTGGCGCGTCAGGATCAATCTCCAGAACTTCCGCTTTGATGGCTGAAGCAATTTGGAGGGGCACATCCGCAAGGTCTGCTAGTTTGCATTTCGCAGCCGAGATGAACCCTGAAATGTCAAGGCAGATCACATTGTACTGATTCAAGTGTTCCTCGTAGCTCTCTGACTCCGCTATCTTTTTGTCATCAAACAACCAATGTGAGTCGCAGGTGCGATCATAATAAGCTGTCAGCATCTTCGCCGCATACGTTTTTCCAAAGCGCCGCGGTCTGCTGATGCACACAAGGGATTCGTCACCGCCGACCCTCTCATTCATTGCCTCGATCAGACCTGTTTTATCCACATAATTCTTCGCGGCGATTCGGCTGAACGCCTGATTGCCTGGATTGACGTATGTTCCCATGACTTCGCCTCCTTCCAAGGCCAGCATCAATAGGTGCGGCATACCTGACCTGTCTTAAGGTCCATTTTAAGCCCTGTACTTTGTCAATTCAAGGTGTTCCCGTTCCATGAACATGCCTCTCCAGCCCCTGCTGCAGCTCTCTTCTCCGCACACAGGAAATCGAAAAAAACATAAACGGTGTCATGTACACGGCGTCTTTGTCAGCGAGCTCACTCTTACAGTACAGCGGTCACGCCTGTTCGATGGATTCCTCTTAGACGGGAGCGCCTGCTGTACCCGTCCGCGCGCTGAACACGGAGGATACGAAAAACCGCTTCCTGCCCTGATAGAATTGAAATGGCACCGATACCGCCTGTCAGCGGTTCGATTTCAGCGTATCCTCTCGCACACAGACAACGTACAGGAGAAACGGCCTATGCCAGCAGGAAATCAGCAGTTCTTTATCCCATTTTTCAGGTCTTCCTGACCAAAAACAGGAATTGTCTTGACAGACTGCATCGTGGTCGCTACAATAGCGAACTGTGTTAGCTAACATATTTTGCAAACGAGGTGGTGGAAGTGCCGAAGGACAAAACAGCCACACATGAGAAACTGGTTCCCATCGTAAAGCAGGAGTTCCTCAGATACGGATATGAAAAGGCGTCGGTCAACCGCATCGCTGAGGCGGCAGGCATGAGTGCTGCGGGACTTTACCGGCACTACAGGGATAAAGAGGATATGTTCGCATCCCTCGTGGGTGAGACGCTCGCGGCGTTTGACAGGCTTTGCCGGACGTGGCAGAACGGCTCACTTCAAAGCTATGTGGATTATGATCCCTTCGGAATGACCTGGACGGGCGAACTGCTCGACTATGTGTATACGCATTTTGACGGACTGAAGCTCCTCATCTGCTGTTCTGCAGGGTCAAAGTATGGTGACTTTGAGGACCAGCTCATCCTGAAAGAAGAAATCTCCTCAAAAGAGTTTGCGAAGTCGCGGCAGAATGCAGGTGCCAGACCAATTTCCATGAAAGATGAACAGTGGCATCTGGTCGCAACCCTGTATGTCAAAGCCCTCATGGAAATCATCCGGCATGATATGCCGCGAGAAAAGGCAGAAGAGCACATCGCCTTTATCAAGGAGTTTCTGTATCCGGGCATGAAGAAACTCTACGGTTTATAACCGAAAACATCCGGTAAACCTTTCGACTTATGAATATGGCAGCCGTGAAGGTACGCATGGGCGTACTTTTTGCTGCATCACGGGTTAGTTAAAACTAACAATAATTATTCGCTAAAGGAGTCATGAAACATGGATAACAAGTGGAATGGAAAGAATGCTTTATGGATGCTGCTTTATCTGGTCCTTTATCTGGCCGGGACAGCGATCACCTGCTTCACAGGAGCCATACATCCCGTCATGTTTGTATGCTACCAGATCGTTGCGGGGATTCTGCTTTCCGGCATCGTCATCAAAGCGTTTGACAGGATGAAAGTCCCGGGTGCCGCTCTAGTGTTCAGCGCAGGCGGCATACTTCTGTACTTCCTGCTTGATGATGCAAGTGTCTGGCACTGTGTGCCGTTTCTTGTCATTGGTATTCTTGCCGAAATCGTGCGGGCCGCAGCCAAGTATACTTGGACCGGTGATGTGATCTCCACGGCGATCATGACATTCTCTACCTTTGGGATGTACGGTCAGATCTGGCTGAATCGCGACTTTACCTATTCAGAGGCGATCGAAGAGATGTCTGCCGAATATGCGGAGACACTGATGATCTGCAGTCCGGCATGGGCGTTTCCTGTTGTGATCATTGTCGGCGTTGCGGCTTCCGTGCTGGTTGCGAATATGACTGCCAGAATATTCAGGCTCAGGTCAAAGCAGGGATAAAACGTAGTTGTTCCTGGCCCTGACAGAATGATGATCTATTCTCCAAAATCACCAGCTTCATCATTGAAGCAACTGACTGTTTTCTCTGCCGTAATGATCATCTTCAATCCGGTGAATCCGGGCAAAAAAAGAAGCGCGGGATCCCCACGCCGTGTCGGTGGACCAGGGTCTTTTGACCAGCCCCAACTGGTATTGCTACCAATCTTATTAAGACAATACAGCCGGATCTCAATTCTGTCAATTTCAGTTTTCATGTCACCACAAAACAAGAGCTACCTCCGCAGCTTTGATCATGCGAAGCCTGGGTGGATGCAACCGGACAAGCATACCTTACCCACCGGCGGCACCTTCATCAGTGATTTTCGTTTCATAGCGCCGTCGAAATCGCCCCAGTTTTCGAAGAAAACGGCAGAAAACAGGCTTATTACGAGGAGGCATTCGCCACGAGGCGAGTGGTTAAGCGGCGTTGGGCTAAAGATTGGAGGAAAAGGCATAATGATGCTATCATAAGGTGTTTTACGGGCGCTGTTCCCCTTCACTGTTCACGCTTCTTTGGGGGATAAACAGATAGGCCAAAGCAGGCAACCACTCTTCTCTCCACTCTGTGATTCTCTTCACACTTTGGAAAGCTGAGCAGCTGCCTGCTATCTTTGCATATTATCCTCCATTAGCTACTACCGCTGGGTTTATGGCATGAGCTCCTCGCCACGATTTAACCGCGAAAGGGATTGGAGGGTATATGCTATTTCTGTTAAAATGCGCCTGCAAAAGCAGCGTTACCAAGAGCAGTTTTTACGAAAGCTGCGTAAGTCGGTCTATCCTCTCTCTCAATATCTAAAAATTCCATTGTCCTATCCGCATCCCAGTTCTGCTTCTTCATAACAGAAAGAATTACTTCCAATTTTCCTTCGCGCTTTCCTTCTTTAATAAAGCCTTCTGAAATCTTACACAAAATCTCTTCGCCTCCTGCTTCACGTTTCATGAAATGAAGTCTCTGCGACAACACTCCGTGATTCATATCATCCGGATCCGCGCTTTTAAAGTAGCTCATGAGTCCAGAAATCTGATCTCCTTCATCTACCTCTGCGTTCGCATAAATAATATGACAACCATCATCGTAGTCTGTTCCAGCTCTTTTGAACTTTTGTTCAACAATGTCCCACGCTAAACCAGATCCAAAAATATCTGTCTCGCTTACATATATCACATAGAGCTCTGGCAACTCATCCACATCTGTACCTTTGCGGAGGAGCTCACTATCAATCTCGGAGCGATACAATCGCACTCTTCTTGGATGATCTATAGCATCCGATCGCTGTATCTCAATGTTGTAGAATCTGCCTTCACTATCCCGAGCATATATATCAAGAATCACATCTCTTGAGACAAGATGGGCTATATGATATTGCTTTCTAATTTCGATGATTTTCAAATCAGGAATCTTGGTTAATATTCTGAGCACATATTCACATGTAGGAATATCGTCCAAGGCAACTGACATGAAAACATTGCTAAATAGATTCATCTCTCGCGCCGCTGCAATCTGAGCTTCTCTTGTCGAAAACTCAAAAAATGCAGGCTTAATTCCAGCCATCCGACACTCCTCCTTTTCGAGGCTTTTTAAATAGCCCGTCTGATCCGAACTCATTTTAAAGCATCAAGCTCTAAAATTCAACCCTGCGAAAACAAATGAGAGAGCGACCGCTCCCACCGATCATCTCCCGATCAGTAGGGCAGTTGCCCTGTTTTTTCTTTACCCCTCGACCTTCACTTCCACCCCGGCCTTGAAGTGGACTGTGTATCCGTGGTCCTCGACCACAAAGTTGTCCAGGTATCGGATGACCAGATCATTGTCAAACTGCACCATCTTCCCATCCCGGATCACCCCTTCTGGGACTGTGTGCCTTGTTCTCCTGAAACATTCCTCGTAGTCATAGCAGGCTCCGCTTCCGCCTTCAATATTCATCACTTCACCCATCATCTGCTCCACCAGCTCCAGCAGAATCCTGAGCTGCACCTTGTTAGCATCCTCCACCCGCTCTGCATACAGTGTGTTCTTATGATTGCGGATGGCCACGATCTGTGCTTCGAGGAACTCTACCACTGTGCTGTTCCCGTCAACCACAGGAGCTCCGCCAACCTCGCTGACTACCATCGTGTGCACAGGTTCCTCCATCGCTGTCGCCAGCTGGTCCAGGCGATTCTCCATCTGTTCCTGCCGCCCGTTAAGCATAGCCAGCAGCGCGTCAATCCATCCGATCTCCCCAGTGAGCGACCGCTCCTGTGCCACAATCAGCTCATCCCTCATGGCAGACAGCTCATTCAATGCCATGACCACAACTTTCTGTACACCTGCTTATCGCACAATCCTGAGACCGCACCTCGTGCCTGTGATATCCTCGTCCATAGCCTCGAAGACGCCCCCAAGGGGAAGTGAAGTGCGATCATAGAATCAGGATTGTCTGCATAAGTTGCCATTTCCGACAATTTCATTCAACAAACAGTCGGAAATTGCTGTATTTGTACTGCGGGGAGAGTCAGGCGCTGTATCTCATCAATCGTGTGTTCATCATCATCGTGTCGGTCTTTATACTGCTTTTGCGCTCCGGGATCACCTTCCAGAGCGAATACAGGACAGAGATCGCCCTCATGGAGAGCATGCTCCGGGAACAGCGCAAGCAGTATGAGCGCAACCGGAAATCCATCGACATCATCAACATGCGCTGTCACGATCTGAAGCACCGCCTGGCCGATCTGGCAGGGAAACTCACACAGGAGGAAATCGCCTCCCTGCAGGAGGCCATGAACATCTATGACAGCACCATACGCACCGGCAACGAGGTGCTGGATGTGGTGATCTATGAAAATCAGCTGGCCTGCCAGCAGGAGCACATCCGTCTTTCCTGCATGGCAGACGGAAGGCTGCTCTCGTTCATGCATACGCGTCATCTCTATGCCCTCTTCTCCAACGCGCTGCAGAATGCGATGGAGGCTGTGCGCCAGCTGGATGACCCGGAAAAGAAAAACATCGGCGTCACCGTGGAGCGCCGTGCGGACAGGGCCGATATATCCGTCATCAATTACTGCCGGGCGCCCGTATCGGCACAGGGCGATCTCCCGGCCACCACCAAGGACGACCGGAATCATCACGGCTTTGGCCTTCAGAGCATGCGTTATATTGTGCAGCAGTACGGCGGTACCCTGCAGACAAGCGTAGCGGATGAGGTCTTTACCCTCCACATTTCCCTTCCCATCGCCTGAGAGAAGATCTTATGAGCGCAGCACAGCTGGCCCATCTGCTCAGGCTGCTGGGCAAAGGAAGGGAGTGTCCAGAGCAAGACCCTGCAGGTCTCCGCTGAAACAGAGATTGACCAAACGAGAGAAATCGTTTAAGCTGAGCGCGCTTAACAGCGGCTGTATCTCAGCCCCGAGTGAGAAACTTACAAAGCGAGCTTCTCTTGGCTCTAAGCAAGACATTCAGGAGTGAGCGTTTCGCCGCTCTGAGTGCGATCGTAACAGGAGCAGGCGAAAACCTGCTCCTGTTCTTTCTGAAGGTACGATGGACAACACACAGTCCCGGATGGACTTGCAACTTGCGTTGATAGCTCAAAAGAGAAAAATGAGCGGTACAGATCGATGCTTCTTTCGGAGTTGCGCGCAAGCAAAAGCATGCACGAGAAAATCAGGAAGAGCGCTGAAATCACCTGTAAGCATCGGCTTCAAAACGGCACATCAACTTCCCTGGGAAAGCGCTGCAATGACTTCAAATTGCTGGAAGAAGCCAGTTGCAACTGTAAACAGAAGTAACTCTGTGAATACCGGCAGCATGGCTGCCTAATCCTTCTGCCCATAGGTCATCTGAATGTACCCCAAGGAGAGAGAGTTTCATCCATGAGACTCTCTCCTTTTTTCGTGTTCCGGGGGATGCACCGTAAAACCCAGCCTGCTCTTTTCCCGTGGTACACTGTCTACAAGGTGGCCTTCAGGCCGCCCGGAAGGAGGAATTCTTATGAACGCAGCACAGCTGGCCCATCTGCTCAAGATGCTGGGTAAAGGGACAGAACTGGAAGGGATGGCAGCCATCTACCGTCTCGGATGGATGAGAGGTGTACGCTGCGCGCTGATTGCCGGCGCTGTCGTCTGCATCGCTTACCAGCTTTGGAAGCCGGATGACAGAAAAGCGATGGACGCTTCCATGTGACGTCCCCGCGGAGGGGGCTCTGCTGATCCGAAGGTATTTCCCGGGGAGAGTTTCACCCATAGAGACTCTCCCCTTTTTCTCATTCCGGCACTTGCACCGGAAAACCCAGCCCGCTCCAGTCGCGTGATACACTCCCTCTCGGGCTGCCAGAAGGCCAAACGGAGGGAGGATATGCGGATGGATAAGGAGACGCTCCGGCGAAAGGAAGCCCTGTACATGCCTGGCTTTACACCTGCCAACGTGGCCCGGAGTGGGGCTCTGTGTCTTCCCCACAGAGCAGGCTGCCGGATCCTCACGGGCGATCCGGTCATGCCCGGGAACCCCGATGAAGCACAACTCGAACCACAACCCGTAATACACAGAGGAGGTTTTTCCATGAAACGACTGCTTGCCCTGTTCCTTGCCTGCGTGCTGCTCGTATCCTGCGCGTCATCCGCGCTGGCACTGGAGATTGACTTTGGCAGCATGACGGATGCTGAGCTGGATGAACTCATCCGCGGGGCCACCGAGGAGCGTGCCACCCGCCAGACCTTCCACATCCCCGTCTCGGTGAAGGCCTCGCCAGACAAATACACCTGGTACATCCAGGACTACGTAGGGCGAAATGTCGCAAGCTTTGGGTATACGTCCATCGGAGGCGACAGGCTGGAGAGATACGGCGCCGGCTATCTGAAGTTCTGCTTTGTGACCGAGGACGGCACGTACCTGGACATTGAGGATGAAGACGCACTGCAGAGCTTTGTGGTCACCGGCCAGAACATCGCGCCAAACACACAGATGAAGTATGTCTTCACCAAAGACAGCAAGGGGAACGAATACAGCAATCTTCTGGACTTTCAAAGCATAGAGGTGATCGATCTGACGGTCAGACGGCTCGACGGAACCGCATCACCCGGGCCTGTCGCCTTCACGCTGATACCCATCAACCCATCCCCCGACAGGTACACCGCCTACATCCGAAACTATGTCGGAAAGAACCTTGCCTCCTTCGGCTACACCTCCCTCGGTGGGCAGCGGAGAGACAGGTACGGCGAGGGTACCATCCGCCTCAACCTGGTCACCTCGGATGGTTCCTACATCGACCCTGAGGATGAGGATCTTCTGAAACAGTACATAGTCGTCTCGCAGGATGTCGCCCCGAACGCGGTCATGAAGTACACCTACGAGAAGGACAGCAAGGGGAACGAATACACCTCTCTCATCGACACCCAGACCTATCAGGGCATCACCCTGTACGTAGCAAAGCTCGGCACCGCCATTCCGAGGTCCGCAGCACCCACGCAGGAGGTGCGCGAAACGCCCGCCACCGTAGAATCTGTCGCCGTGGCAACACCCCTGCCCTCCCAGGAGCCTGACACGCTCGTGTACCGGGACGTCCGGTATCGGGTGATGGAGGACGGAAGCGTAGAGATCTGCGGAATGGCCAGGTCACAGTCCGCCGTCCGGATCCCTTCGGACATCGATGAGCATCCCGTCACCCGGATCGCAGACGGTGCCTTCCAGAACTGCACACAGCTGAGCACGGTGCTCTGCTGGGCGGATCTGGAGTACATCGGTGCGCATGCCTTCCACGGGTGCACATCGCTCAAGGGCATCAGTATCCCAAGCCAGACCACCTGGATCGGCGAATCTGCCTTCGAGGGATGCACGGGCCTCCAGACGGTCCTCATGTGGGGTAGCCCCGTGAGCATCGAGAAAAACACCTTCAAGGGGTGCAGTCAGCTCACGGACATCAGCATACCGAGCAGTGTCAGATACATCGGCGAATCCGCCTTTGAGGACTGCCCCCGCCTGACGGCGGCGCTCATCTGGGGGAACATCACCCGTATCGAAACCAACGCGTTCCGGAGCTGCAGAAAGCTGGAATCCATCAGTGTGCCGAGCAGCTGCGAGATCATTGAAGACTATGCCTTCCAGGGTTGCGAAGGACTCCGGGATCTGCTCCTCTGGGGCGATACCAGCATTGGTGCCTGCGCCTTCCAGGACTGCAAAGCGCTCACCGAGGTCAGTATCTCCAGCGGCACGGAGTACATCGGAGACCACGCCTTTGACGGGTGCTCGAGCCTGAAGAACGTCCTCATGTGGGGTTCGTCCACCAAGATCGGCGAGGGTGCCTTCGACAACTGCCCGAAGCTGAAGAGCGTGCCGCGGTAAGGCGGGGCACAACAGTTTACGCTACAATACAGGAGCCCGGAACCCTTATACTGCAAGGGTTCCGGGCTTCTTTGCCTGCCGGTGTGTCGAAACTCGGGAGCGGTCCGCGGGTCCATACATTGTTGAAAAACACTCTGGGATAGATTCCAGAAACAACGAGGACGTAGGCCCGATGCCAAAGCAGGGCAGCAGGGTGACATCTGTGACTGCGTATGGGCATCAGCTGAACTCAAGGAAATTCTCTTGGAATCGTTGACTCGCATATAGCAAACGATATAATAAAGATAGCTCTGATGTTATAAAAGGAGGACGACATGAAGGACATGATTCTCGGAGTCCGGAAACGATTGCATGCCAGTCAGGAAGAAATGGCGAACATGATCGGTGTCTCCTTTGCAACAGTGAACCGATGGGAGAACGGGCATTCCACACCCAACAAGGCAGCACAGCTGCGGCTGTATGATCTTTGCAGAGAGCGTGGCGTTGATCTGGAGGAGATGATCCGGGAAAAGATTGCAACGGCAGTATCTCTGGTCCCAACACAATCCGGGAAAGTACTCCTCTTCCATGGATCAAAATCCGGAATCAACGGTCCTATAGCGCCCATCAGCAGGGATCGCTGTGACTTTGGAAAGGGCTTTTATATGGGTACGGACCCATACCAGCCGCTGACACTGATCAGCGATTTTGAGCAGTCAAGGTTTTATGTCATCAGTCTGGGCCTCACAGACCTGCGTGTGCTGACCGTGAAGCCCGATTTGGAATGGGCCATGCTGGTGGCATATTGCAGAGGGAAAATGGATGCTGCCAGGGGCACGACACTGTACGAGCGTTATGCTGCCATGCGAAAGGAGTTTGATGTGATCGCAGGCAGTATTGCGGATGACCGAATGTTCTATGTCCTGGACAATTTTTTCCTTGGCAATATCACAGACAAGGCGCTTGTGATGAGCCTGTCGGCGCTTCAGCTCGGACAGCAGTACGTGGCGATTACAGAGAAGGCATGTGCACATGCGAAGATCGAAGGGGAGATAGAGCTTTCACACCTGGAAAGAACGTTTCTTCGGGATCTGAGCGAAGCGAATCGAGTCAAAGGCGTCAATCTTGCAAATGAGATCTGCCGGGACTATCGCCGGGAAGGGCTGTTCTTTGATGAAATCCTGAAGGAAGCAGGAAGAAAGGGGTGACATCATGGACAGCATTCAACTGAAACTGTGCGATATTCAGGGCCGGTTATTTGAACGCTCCACAGACTATGCGAGTGAAGGATTCATCCGGGACTTTATGACTTCTGAGGTGGCAGAGCATCTCGATTCGCCATATAATAAGCTGCAGTGGATGGGGGAAGAATATCTCCTCGAAGAGCTGAAGGATGAGAAAGACCTGAGATCAGACGGTGAAAAGTATTCCCCGGACGTTCTCTACTGGATCGGGTATCTGTACCGGTATTGGGCATGCACGAGGAAAGAGAGAAGTAAGAAGATTTATCGCCAGGCTCCTGCAAAAACCATGAAGCGGAACTATCTTGCGTTTCATACCCTGGATCCCGAAGTAGCAATTGATGATCTGAAAGAGATCGGAAGACAGAAGCAGGAGAACTCAAAAGAAAAGGCCCAAACTTGATTTTGAGAAAAAGCCAAAAGCCTTCTATATGGCATCCTTGCCCATGCTGCGCATTCTTGAAGCCTTTCAAAATGGTCGTGTAGTTTTTATGATTTCAGAGGTGAGAAAATGCTGACATTTGAAGATGCAAAGAAGATCGGAATCAGAGCTTGCGTCGACAAGTTAGGATTCGACTTTGTGAAAAAGTACAACGAAACATCCTGTACGGCGTATGGGGACGAAGTGGATCACGCATTCTGCTTTGTTGGTGTTGACACAGAGCCAGTAGAGCCCTGGACCGGTGGACCTCTGATGCTGGATGATTCTCCAAAAGCGAAGTTTCCCTATAGCGCAAGCTGTCATGTCGCTTATGCTGATGGTGCAGTCACATTTCTGGAGTGTACTCTTCCTTCTACGATTTGAGCGTCAAAAGTCTTTTTTCTGTAGCAAAATGGTCGTTTACTTTGTTACGAGCTCATCAGGATTATTGTCGAAGATTTTGCTCAGAGGTTGATACGCAGATTGAACCTGCTGAACCCACGAGTACAGATGACGAAGCAGGGACTGACTATGAAAGCAGGGGCATAAAGACGAATAAGGGCATAGAAGACAGCGAAAGCAGGGGCATAAAGGCTGAATAAGGGCATAGAAGGCAGCGAATGCAGGGGCATAAAGACTGAATCAGGGCATAAAGGCTGAATAAGGGCATAGAAGACAGCGAATGCAGGGGCATAAAGACGAATAAGGGCATAAAAGGCAGTGAATGCAGGGGCGTAAAGACGAATAAGGGCTTCGATGGCAGTGAAAACAGGGGCATAAAGACGAATCAGGGCATAGATAGCAGTGAAAGCAGGGGCATAAAGACGAACGAGGGCATAGAAGACGGCACCAATGAGAGCATAAGAGGTATTCTTGTCTTGACTCTGTCAGATGGGGAGCCGGCTATCACGGAGCATATTTCTACTGCTCCTTTTCTCATCTGTCTCAACTTTCCAGGTTGCGAAGGGAATCACAGGGTGGACTGGAGCAACGGTTGCCGCTATATTTGCAAGCCCGATCGCAGTTGCCATCTTGGAAACCCTTTGAAGGACTCACAAGTGGTGTATGGATGCCGAGAGGAACGGCATATATCTCTGGCGGTGGTGCTCTTCTATGTCCGGCTGTCAGCAGTGTAGTGAATCGCTCATGGTTCGAAGTGCAGAAAACCTTGATTTTTTCATCGCAATGGGCATAAAATGATCCTCGTGGCAGGTGGAATATTTCATTTTCTGAAGCCACAGCGGAACAGATCAGCAGGATTCAGGCAGAATATGAGGGCCAGAGGAATGAAGAGCAGATTGCTTCGAAGATGCTGGCAATCCATGAACCTTTGGACAAGATCCTGCGAGTAACTGACAGGACGCCTGAAAAGGTGATCACCTTCGCACCGCCGATCGGTGTTATGCACCTGAGACTGCAAAAATCCGGAACGGGATGTTGTGAAAACCATATCTGCCTACCGCCCGAATTGAGGGAGACATCGAATGGAGCCATCGGCCTCCCCTGCCGGCGCGCCGTGATCTCTATTTCCTGCCCGGACAAACCTCAAAACACCGCTCAAGTGAAATGACGGAGAAATTTTCACCTGTGTGCGATCCCGTTCGGACAAGCCCTGCACTTCAAAAGAATGAGGAAACAGCATGAACCTGATCCATCTCAAGTACATCTCCACCATCGCAGCCTCCGGATCCATCAACAAGGCAGCCGAGGAGCTCCACGTCGCCCAGCCCAACCTGAGCCGCGTGGTGAAGGAAATGGAGGATGAACTGGGCATCCAGTTCTTTCACCGCTCCTCCCGGGGCATGACGCTGACACCGGACGGAGAGCTGTTCGTCAGCCAGATCCGGAAGGTCCTGGAGCAGGTGGATGATATCGAGCACCTCTACAAAGGAAGAAAAGCCGGAAAGCAGCGTTTTTCCATCTCCGTGCCGCGGGCCAGCTATATTTCAGATGCCTTCGCCGCCTTCTCCGGGGAACTCGGCCCCGATGATGCGGAGCTGTTCTACCATGAGACCAACGCCATGCAGGCCATAAAGAACATCCTGGAGGTGGGCTATCATCTGGGCATCATCCGCTACGCCTCCCAGTATGACAGGTATTACCGGCAGCTCCTTGAGGAAAAGGGCCTGTGCGGCGAGCTGGTGATGGAGTTTTCCTACGTGCTGGTCATGCAGGAAAATTCTCCGCTCGCCGCCATGGACAGCATTCACTTTTCGAACCTCACGGACTTTATCCAGATTGCCCACGCGGACCCGTATATTCCCTCCCTCCCCCTTTCCGCCGTGAGGGATGAGGATATACCCCAGTCGCCCCGGCGGATCTTCGTCTTTGAGCGCGGCAGCCAGCTGGACCTGCTCTCGCAGAATCCGGACACCTTCATGTGGGTATCTCCGATCCCGGAGCGGCTCCTTCGGCAGCTGCACCTGACACAGCGGACGTGCGCAGACCCGCGGCGGCTCTACCGGGACGTGCTGATCCGGCGGCAGAATATTCCCCTCACAGCCCTCGACAAGCAGTTCATCACCGCCCTCACCCAGTCCAAACGCGCCTGCATGTCATGCACCGAATAGGTGCCTATCAGGCTTTCATACCAGGCTACACCTGCCCTGCAGCAATCGCTGCAGGGCTTTTCCTGTGCTTCCTAAAGCAGTCCCGCAGTATCGAATTCGATATATCTGCTATACGGTTTTGGTAATTCCGCGCATGGGGGCAATCGATATAATCCATATCGAAAGGAGGACAGCGACTTGCAACACTCCCTGTCCAGAGCCACCCTGGAGCGTCTGCCCCTGTACCTTTCGTATCTTCGAAAGACCGACGCGCAGATGATCTCCGCTGCCCGGATCTCACGGGAAATGCACCTTGGCGAGGTGCAGGTGCGAAAGGATTTCGCCAGCGTCTGCCCGGCAGGGCTCCCGAGGGTCGGGTATCCGGTGGAAACGCTCACGTCCGATATCGAGCGTGCGCTCGGACTCGCCTCGCCCATGCGCTTTGTCATTGTCGGGGCCGGGAAGCTCGGCATGGCGCTCATGGAGTATGACGGTTTTTCGGACTACGGCGTGCAGCTCATCGCCGCCTTTGACCTGCAGCTTCCGGAGCCGCCGCTGCCCCCTTCCCACGTCCCCGTGTACCCCATGCAGTCGCTGGCCCCTTTCTGCCGCGACCATCACGTACACGCAGGTATCCTGGCGGTCCCTGCCGCCTCCGCCCAGTCGGCCGCAGATGAGCTGATCCGCGGCGGCGTGCGGGCCATATTGAGCTTTTCCCCGGTGCGGCTCAGGGTACCCGAGGGCGTGACCGTGCGCCGGGAAAACATCGCCCTGTCGCTCGCCTGTCTTCATCAGACGGCGGGAGATGCCTGAAAATATCTAAACTTTCGTGATCTGAGGAGGAAGACCATGGAGACACCAAACGCAAATCAATATGAGACCGTGGACAGCGTGGAGACGCTGGAAAGGGCCATCGAGCGCGTGAAAAAGGCACAGAAGATTTGTGCCACCTACACCCAGGAGCAGGTGGACCGCATCTTCCTTGCCAGTGCCACCGCCGCCAACCAGGCCCGGATCCCCCTGGCCAGGCTGGCCGTGGAGGAGACCGGCATGGGCGTGGTGGAGGACAAGGTCATCAAAAACCACTACGCCAGCGAATACATCTACAATGCCTACCGCAACACGAAGACCTGCGGCGTCATTGAGGAGGATAAGGCCTACGGCATCCGGAAGCTGGCAGAGCCCATCGGTCTGGTTGCGGCCGTAATTCCCACCACCAACCCCACCTCCACTGCCATCTTCAAGGCACTCATCTGCCTGAAGACGAGAAACGGCATCATCTTCAGCCCGCATCCGAGGGCCAGAAAAGCCACCATCGCAGCGGCAAAGGTGGTGCTGGAGGCGGCCGTGAAGGCAGGCGCTCCGGAGGATATCATCTCGTGGATCGATGTGCCGTCCCTTGAGATGACCAACACCCTCATGCGGGAGGCAGACATCATCCTCGCCACCGGCGGTCCCGGCATGGTGAAGGCCGCCTACTCCAGCGGCAAGCCCGCTCTGGGCGTGGGCGCCGGCAATGTGCCCGCGGTCATCGAGAGCAGTGCCAACATCATCCTCGCGGTCAACTCCATCATCCACTCCAAGACCTTCGACAACGGCATGATCTGCGCCTCCGAGCAGAGCGTGATCGTGCTCTCCGATATCTATGACCAGGTCCGCAGGGAGTTCGCCGCCCGCGGCTGCTATTTCCTGAAGGGCGAGGAGCTGAATAAGGTCCGCCACACGATCCTCATCAACGGCGCTCTGAACGCCAGGATCGTCGGCCAGAGCGCCTGCAGGATCGCAGCCCTCGCCGGTGTCACCGTGCCCGAGGGCACCAAGGTCCTGATCGGCGAGGTGGAATCGGTGGATCTGAGCGAGGAGTTTGCCCACGAGAAGCTGAGCCCCGTCCTTGCCATGTACAGGGCGACTGACCTTGAGGACGCCTTCTCCAAGGCCGACCGCCTGATCGCGGACGGCGGATACGGCCACACCGCCTCCCTCTACGTGGATACGCAGAAAAAGCCCGAGGTACTCGAGCAGTTCGCAGCCCGTATGAAGACCTGCCGCGTCATCGTCAACACGCCCTCCTCCCAGGGCGGCATCGGGGACCTGTATAACTTCAAAATGGCCCCGTCCCTGACCCTCGGCTGCGGCAGCTGGGGCGGCAACTCTGTGTCCGAAAACGTGGGTGTCAAGCACCTGCTCAACATCAAGACCGTGGCCGAGAGGAGAGAGAACATGCTGTGGTTCCGGGCACCGGAGAAGGTGTACATCAAAAAGGGCTGCCTGCCGGTGGCGCTCAGCGAGCTGAAATATGTCATGGGCAAGCAGCGCGCCTTCATCGTGACCGACAGCTTCCTCTACCATAACGGGAACACCAAGCCCATCACCGACAAGCTCGACGAAATGGGCATTCAGCACGCCACCTTCTTTGACGTGGCCCCCGACCCCACCCTTGCCTGCGCAAAGGCCGGTGCCGAGCAGATGCGCCTGTTCAGGCCCGATGTCATCATCGCCCTCGGCGGCGGCAGCGCCATGGACGCGGCCAAAATCATGTGGGTCCTCTATGAGCACCCGGCGGTGGACTTCCAGGATCTGGCCATGCGGTTCATGGACATCAGAAAGCGCGTCTACACCTTCCCGAAGATGGGCGAAAAGGCTTACTTCATCGCCATCCCCACCTCCGCCGGCACGGGCAGCGAGGTGACGCCCTTTGCGGTCATCACGGATGAGCAGAATGGCGTCAAGTATCCCCTTGCGGACTATGAGCTCCTCCCGAACATGGCGATCATCGACACGGACTTCCACATGACCGCCCCGAAGGGCCTGACCGCGGCCAGCGGCATCGACGCCGTGACCCACGCCCTGGAGGCATACGCTTCCATGATGGCCACCGACTACACCGACGGCCTCGCCATCAAGGCGCTGCAGACCATCTTCGAGTACCTGCCCCAGGCCTACGATGAGGGCCTGACGAACGTGGAGGCGAGGGAGAAGATGGCCAACGCGGCCACCATGGCCGGCATGGCCTTTGCAAACGCGTTCCTTGGCGTGTGCCACTCCATGGCCCACAAGCTGGGTGCCTTCCACCACATCGCCCACGGCGTCGCCAATGCCCTGATGATCGAGGAAGTCCTGCGCTTCAATGCCGCCGAGACCCCCGCCAAGATGGGCACCTTCCCGCAGTATGACCATCCCCACACCCTCCGCCGGTATGCCCAGGTCGCAGAGGCCCTCGGCGTCCACAAAGGGACGGATCAGGAGAAGCTGGAATCCCTGATCCGGATGATCAATGACCTCAAGGCATATGTGGGCATCAAGCCCACGATCCGGGACTATGTGCCGGATGAGAAGGACTTCCTGGACCGGCTGGACAGCATGGTGGAGCAGGCCTTTGACGACCAGTGCACAGGCGCCAACCCCCGCTATCCGCTGATGAGCGAGATTAAGCAGATGTACCTGAACGCCTATTATGGGAACGCCCATTTCACCGAGACAGAAAAGCCCACGGCAGATGACATTGCATCCCTCGAGGATGATGCCGCCAAGAAGGCCTACCGCCCCGGGAAGAGCCTGTGAGAAGGAGGAGAAGAAGATGAATCTTGACCGTGTCATTGCCGTGCGCAACGCCAAAACCATCTACCGTGACGGCGAAAGGTGCGTGAAGGTATTCAACGAGAACTATTCCAAGGCAGACATCCTCAGCGAGGCCCTGAACCAGGCCCGCATTGAGGAGACCGGCCTGCACATTCCCCGGATCCTCGGCGTCAACATGATCGAAGGCAAGTGGGCCATCGTGTCCGAGTTCATCCAGGGGAAGACCCTCTCCCAGCTCATGCGGGAAAACCCGGATGACAGGGACAAGTACCTGGACCTCTTTGTGGACCTTCAGATGGAGGTGCAGAGCAAGACCTGCCCGATGCTGAACCGGCTGAAGGACAAGATGCAGCGGAAGATCAGCCAGGCCGACCTGGATGCCACCACCCGCTATGACCTGCATGCGCGCCTTGAGGGCATGCCCAACCACAGCAAGGTCTGCCACGGTGATTTCTGGCCCTCCAACGTGATCATCTCCACGGACGGCACGCCCTACGTCATCGACTGGAGCCATGTGACCCAGGGCAATGCCTCCGCCGACGTGGCCCGGACCTACCTCCTCTTCTGGCTGAACGGGGACATCGAGGGCGCAAAGGCGTACCTGGACCTTTTCTGCCAAAAGAGCGGCACACCCATGCAGTACGTGCAGAAGTGGATGCCCATCGTGGCCGCCAGCCAGTCGGTCAAGGGGAACGAGAAGGAGCGCGAGTTCCTCCTCTCCTGGGCAAACGTGGTGGAATACCACTGAGATGGTGCCGGAGTCAGAAAAAAGAAAGCGCGCTGCACACCTGATTTCTTCAGGGGTGCAGTGCGCCTTTATCCAGATTAAAGGAGCATGATTGTATGAAAGTCACAGTCTGTATCGGTTCATCCTGCCACATCAAGGGGTCCCGCCCCGTGGTGGAACAGCTTCAGGACCTGATCGCGAAGGAAAACCTGAATGACAAGATCGAGCTTGGCGGCACCTTCTGCATGGGCAAGTGCCAGCAGGGCGTGTGCGTGACGGTGGACGGCGTGTTCCATTCGGTGAGCCCCGAAACTGTCGAAGCCTTCTTTGAAAACGAAATCAAGGCCAGGGTGTAAAAAATGGCAAACTGCCTCACGCTCAAGAAATCCAACTGCAAAAACTGCTACAAGTGCATCCGTCACTGTCCGGTCAAGTCCATCCGCTTCTCCGGCAACCAGGCGCATATCATCGGGAACGAGTGCATCCTCTGCGGCCAGTGCTTCGTGGTCTGCCCCCAGAACGCCAAGGAGATTGTGGACGAGACGGAGAAGGTCCGCGTCATGATCCAGAGCGGCGATCCGGTCGTTGTATCCCTCGCCCCATCCTTTGTGGCCAACTACGAGGGCGTCGGCATCGAGTCCATGAGGGAAGCCCTGAAGCAGCTGGGCTTTTACGATGCCGAGGAGACGGCCCTTGGCGCCACGCTGGTCAAGCGAGAGTACGACCGGATTCTGAAGGAGGAAGCGCGGGACATCGTGATCTCCTCCTGCTGCCATTCCATCAATCTCCTGATCCAGAAATTCTTCCCGCGCCAGCTTCCCTGTCTCGCCGATGTCCTCTCCCCCATGCAGGCCCACTGCGCGGACATCAAGCGCCGGATTCCGAATGCGAAGACGGTCTTCATCGGGCCATGCGTGGCCAAGAAGGATGAGGCCGAGTACTACGAAGGCCTCGTCGACGCGGTGCTGACATACGAGGAGCTGACCGACTGGCTGAAGCGCGAGCACATTGAGCTGCATGGGGCGCGGGAGGAAAACCCCTGCAGCCTTGCCCGCTTTTTTCCCACCGCCGGCGGCATCCTCAAAACCATGGTGCAGGATGCGCCGGGGTTTACCTACCTGGCCCTTGACGGGGTGGAAAACTGCATTGCAGCCCTTCGGGACATCGAGCAGGGGAAGATCCACCACTGCTTTATCGAGATGAGTGCCTGTGTCGGCAGCTGCTCCGGCGGCCCGGTGATGGAGAAGTACGGGCGGAACCCCGTGCGCGACTATCTCGGGATCGCAAGGTACGCCGGGAAAAAGGACTTTGAGATACCGCAGCCCCCCGCGGGGGATCTTCGCAAGCACTTTGACGTTATAGAGCACAGGGCGGGCATGCCGAGCGAAACCGAGATCCGGGACATTCTCCGGAAGATGGGCAAGTTCAAGCCCTCGCAGGAGCTCAACTGCGGCTCCTGCGGGTACGACACCTGCAGGGAAAAGGCCATCGCCATCTACCAGGGGAAGGCCGAGATCTCCATGTGCCTCCCCTATCTCATGGAGAAGGCGAAGAGCTTCAACGATGCCATCGCCCGCAACAGTCCCAACGGCATCCTCATGCTCAACGACCAGCTGGAGGTCCAGCAGATCAACCCCGCGGCCCTCAAGATCCTGCACCTGCACTCGGACAGCGCGGTGCTGGGCGATCAGGTGGTGAGGATCCTGGACCCGACGCCCTTTCTTCGCGTCAAGAACACCGGCCTTGGGATCTACCACGAGCGCACCTATCTTGCAGAGTACGGCTGCACCGTGGAGCAGACCATCGTGCCGGCAGAGGAAGGGCGCATGCTCCTTTGCATCATGCGCGACGTGACGCGGGAGGAGGAAGCCAGGCGGCAGAAGGAGGAGATCAGCCGCCAGACCGTGGAGGTCGCAGACAAGGTGGTCGACAGGCAGATGCGCATCGTCCAGGAGATCGCCTCCCTCCTCGGCGAGACTGCCGCTGAAACCAAGATTGCACTGTCCAAGCTCAAGGAGTCCATCACCAATGAATGATTACACCTCTGATATCGGCTTCAAAAGCATCAACCACGACGGGGAGCAGCTGTGCGGCGATCACGTGGAGGTGGTGGAGCAGGAGGACGGTTCGACCGTGATCGTACTGGCAGACGGTCTTGGGAGCGGCGTGAAGGCCAGCATTCTCTCGACCCTCACCAGCAAGATCATCTCCACCATGCTGGCGGCAGGCCTGTCCATTGAGGAGTGTGTGGAGACGATCGCAGCAACCCTCCCTGTCTGCTCCGTGCGCGGGGTAGCCTACTCGACCTTCACCATCATCCGTCTGATCCGAAACCATACAGCCGAGCTCATCCAGTACGACAATCCCCAGGTCATCGTGCTCCGGGGCGGCGAAAACTGGGAATACCCCAGGACCGAGACGACCATCGGGGGCAAGAAGATCTATCGCTCGCTCATTCATCTGCAGGAAGATGACGTCTTCATCGCCATGAGCGACGGCTGCCCGCACGCAGGCATTGGCATCGCCTACAATTTCGGCTGGAAGCGGGAGGACATCATCACCTTTATGGAGGCGATGAACCTGTGCGGGTACACGGCCAAGAACCTCTCCACCGTCCTGGTGGACGAGGTGAACCGGCTCTACGGCGGAAAGCCCGGGGACGATGCCACGGCGTGCGTGGTGCGCATCCGCAAGCGCGTCCCCATGAACATGCTCTTTGGGCCCCCGAGCAACCGGGACGATGCAGACCGGATGATGAGTCTGTTTTTCTCCAAGGAGGGCAAGCACATCATCTGCGGCGGCACCACCTCCTCCATCGCCTCCAAATGGCTGAACAAGCCCCTTCGCGCATCGCTGGACTTCTGCGGGGATATCCCGCCGATCGCCTTCCTTGACGGCGTGGATCTGGTCACAGAGGGGGTCATCACGGTCAACCGGGCCGTGGAGTATGCCAAGGACTACATCGGGGAAAACCTCCTGTATGATCAGTGGAGCAGCGGCAAGGACGGAGCCTCCCGCATCAGCCGGCTTCTTTTTGAGGAGGCCACGGATATCAGCTTCTACGTGGGACGGGCCATCAACCCGGCCCACCAGAACCCGGACCTGCCCATCAACTTCAACATCAAGATGAATCTGGTGCAGGAGCTCTCGGAGGCCCTCAAGAAGATGGGCAAGCGGATCAAGGTCAGCTACTTCTGATCCCAGGAAAAACACGGAGTAGAAAAATGCGTAAATTCGACACCAAGGTCCAGTATCTCAAGTACAAGGTGCTGCGAGAGGTCGCCAGGCAGGCATGGAACGACACGCTCCTGGAAAACGTCCTGGACATCCCGAAGACCATCGTGCCCGGAAAAGTGCCCACCATGCGCTGCTGTGTATACAAGGAGCGGGCGATCCTGGCAGAGCGTGTGAAGCTTGCCATGGGCGGCGGCAACAGCGCCAACATCATCAATGTGATCGACATTGCCTGCGATGACTGCCCGGCCATCGGCTATCAGGTCACGGATTCCTGCCGGGGCTGTCTGGCACACCGGTGCGAGGACGCCTGCCGCCGCGGCGCAATCTCGTTTGGCTACAACCATGAAGCGCACATCGACAAGACCAGGTGTGTGGAGTGCGGCCAGTGCGCCAAGGTATGCCCCTACAGCGCCATCGTCAACCGCAAGCGCCCCTGCCAGAACGCCTGCAAGATCAAGGCCATCTCCATCAACGAGGATAACGCCGCCAAGATCGACGATGAAAAGTGCATCCAGTGCGGCGCATGCGTGTATCAGTGCCCCTTCGGCGCGATCTCGGACCGGTCCTTCATCATCAACGTGATCGACATGCTGAAAAAGAGTCAGGGAAACACAAAATACAAGGTGTATGCCCTGGTGGCACCCGCCATTGGAAGCCAGCTGAATTACGCAAAGCTGGGCCAGGTCATCACCGGCATCAAGGAGCTGGGCTTCCACACTGTGGTGGAGGTCGCCCTGGGGGCAGACATGGTAGCCCAGGCAGAATCCATGGAGCTGGCCGAAAAAGGCTTCCTGACCTCTTCCTGCTGCCCTGCGTTCGTGCGTTATGTGAAAACCGCATTCCCTGCACTTGAGCCATACATCTCTCACAATCTGTCGCCGATGGCCACCATCGCCAGGTACATCAAGGAACACGAAGGGGACGCGAAGATCGTGTTCATCGGCCCGTGCACCGCGAAAAAGGCGGAGGTGCAGCTCGATGACGTGAAGCCCTATGTGGATGCCGCCATCACCTTTGAGGAACTGCAGGCGCTGCTGGACAGTCGGGATATCGACATCACGACGCTGTCCGAGGATGTGCTGGACAACGCCAGCTATTTCGGGCGCATATTCGCCCGCAGCGGCGGCCTGTCTGACGCTGTGGCCGAAGGCCTGAAGGAACAGCATCTGGATGATTTCCAGCTGAAGGCCTGCGCCTGCGACGGCATTGAGGAATGCCGCATGGCGCTGCTCAAGAAGAGCAGGAATGCCCTGGACGCCAATTTCATCGAGGGCATGGCCTGCGTGAAAGGCTGCATCGGCGGCGCGGGCAATCTGACCCATGGCGAAAAAAACAAAGCTGCCGTGGACACCTATGGACGGGAAGCCCTCGAAAAGACCATTCTGGGCGCCATTGCACCCCTTCAGTCATGACGGGCCGATACACAGCTCTATGCTGCGGAACATTCGACGTCCCAGCAAAAATCCACGCTGGCTGTTCACGGGAGTACAGTCCCAGGGAAACCAGGCATGCGAAAAAGGCCCGGTGCATGCAGAGCACCGGGTGCGTCAGAGGTCGATATGGCTTATGTCGCAGTCTGTAACCGATTTCTCCTGCAGAAGTCAGATTCTATGGGCCAGCAGGTCTCACGACCGGCTGGCTTATTAATCGTGTGGTCATAACCATGAGATGTTGTGTTCCCAAGGGCCGGTACCCATCTCCTGCACATACCCTCGGCCGCGCTCCCAACAGATGATGACATTCTTCATATCCCTCGCAGATCACACACCCTGTGCAGGGTCCGGATGGGAGGCAGCGAGCTCAAGATTCTCTCATTTCCTGGAGTGTTTCAAACAAATCGGGCTCAGGCAGGGCGCCAAACTCGCCAGCACGGTATTTTGAAATCAGGTCAGATGTGCCTCTGGTCCTGCTTTCGCGGGCCGTGAATTCCGCCAGCGAATACAG
>JAFUBA010000218.1 GCA_017460395.1 Clostridia bacterium
AATCCTTATGGTATACAACATTCTCACCTTCGGCGCCGTCCCGGACGGCGTCACCAACAATTCACCTGCCATCCAGCGTGCCGTGGATACATGCAGCCAGTCCGGCGGCGGCACGGTGCTGGTGCCCGCGGGCAGCTTCCTGTCCGGCTCTGTGCTTCTTCGCTCCCACGTGGAACTGCACCTCGAGCCCGGCGCCCGCCTCATCTCCTCCCTCCGGGAGGAGGACATCCTCCCCTTCCCCGCATCCCCGGACGATGAGCCCGTGGACGGCTGGAACGGCGGCTTCTTCCTTGGCGCAAGGGATGCCGAGGACATCACCCTCTCCGGCTTCGGCATCATTGACGGGCAGGGTGATCAGGTCTTCTATGACCCTGGCCTTGACAACGGATACCAGGAATGCCCCAAGCGCTGTAAGCCCTTCCGGCCCCGCATGATCCTCTTTGAGCACGTGGAGAACCTGACGGTCGTGGACGTGACGCTCAGGGATGCCGCCTTCTGGACACTGCACATGGCCGGCTGCCGGCACGTGCGCATTCAGGGCATCCGGATCCTGAACGATGACCGGGGCGCCAACAACGACGGCATCGACCCGGACTGCTGCCAGGACGTCATCATCTCAGGCTGCTATGTCTCCACCGGCGATGACGCCATCGTGCTGAAGGCCACGGCCCCCATGACCCGGCGGTACGGAGACTGCGAGAACGTGACCATCCAGGGCTGCATCCTCCACTCCAGGGACTCGGCACTCAAGATCGGCACCGAGACCCACGGCAGCATCCGCAACGTGGTGCTCTCGGACTGCATCGTGAAGGACTGCTCACGCGCCGTCGGCATCTGGGTGCGGGACGGCGGCACCGTAGAAAACATCTCGGTCCATCACCTGACGGGCGCCGTTCGGCGGTACGCGGATGCATATGCGCTCCCGGGTGCCCCTGGCTGGTGGGGCAAGGGCGAGCCGCTGTTTGTGAGCGCAACCCGTAGGCGGGACCGTGAAAACTTCCCAGGCATCATCCGCGGCCTGTCCTTCTCCGACATCCGCCTTGCCTGCGAGAGCTCCCTGTTCCTTGGAGGCGAAGCATACAGCCCGATCCGGGATGTATTCCTCAGGGACATTCACCTCACCTTCCGCCACCAGGGCACGCAGCCGGGCGGCCTCTTCGATGAGCAGCCAAGCGCACGCCACGTCTATGCCCATGACATCCCGGGCATGTATCTCCGCTGCGTTCAGGGCCTCACCATGCGCGATTCCACCTTCCGCTTCGAGGGGGAAAACGAGGCCTGGGACGGCACACTGACGCAGATAGAGGACTGCGAGGATACGAAGATCCAGATTGACCAGTACAACTAAAAAAATGGGGCCGCCATTCGAAAGAATGACGGCCCTGTTTGCATTATGCTCTGTCCAGCGCCTCCAGGTCCTTCTTGCCTGCGATCATGATCACCAGGCCCACCAGGAACAGGGCGATCAGGGCCAGCACACCGAAGGAGGATCTTCCGGTCCATGTGCCGATGAGCGAATACAGGAAGGGTCCCAGCACCGAGGCAAACTTTCCGAAGATGTCGAAGAAGCCGAAGAACTCATTGCTGCGGTCCTTGGGAATCAGCTTGCCGAAGTAGCTGCGGCTGACCGCCTGGATGCCGCCCTGCACCGTGCCCACCATGATGGCCATGGCCCAGAAAAGGATCGTGGAGAAGGAGACCGCACGCTGCAGGTTCTCGATTTCACCGCGGTGCTGCGCATTCAGCTGCCGGGCTGCGGTGAGGACGCTCTCCCGCTGAGCCTGCGACAGCACTGCATAGCGCTCGTCCTCTGCAATACCATCCAGCGTGTCCGCCTTGTCCTCCCGCACGGCCTTCTCAAGCGCCGCGCCGAGGTCCTCGTACGCAGCCAGCTGTGTTGCGTCCTCCGGCGCAGACTCCATGACTGAGGCGGTATAGTCCCTGGCCACATCCTCGTAGGCCGCCTGGTGCGGCTCGAGGGAGAAGCCCATGTAGAAGCCCACGACGCAGATCAGGGTGTAGGTGATGATGGCCAGGATCAGGGCCTTCCTGGCCGTGATCTTGGCCGCCAGGTTGGCAAAGAGAATGGAGCAGGGCATGGCCACGATCTGGGTGACCAGCAGGGCCAGGATCATGCCCACCGTGCCAAGGCCCAGGACGGTGCCGTAGGCGGTCGAGATGCTGATGATCGTCCCGACGCCGTCAATGTAGAAGAAGTAGGCCAGCACAAAGAGGAACAGACCCCTTTGCATGAAGATTTCCCTGGCCGTGTGACCGATGTTGCGAAGGATCGTCCCGATGCTGGTTTCCCTTGTCCTCTCGATATAGTGCTCCTGCTCCACGTTCCTGAGGAAGGGAATGGAGAAGACCAGCCACCACACAGAGGTGATCAGGATGGAGAACTTCTGGGCGACGGGACTGGAATACCCAAGGATCAGCAGCATGGCGATGGAGATCACGAAGGGAATCGTGCTGCCGCCGATATAGCCCATGGCATAGCCCCAGGAGGACACCTTGTCCATCCGCTCATCAGTTGTCACGTCCGTCAGGAACGAATCGTAGAACAGATTCGCCCCGTTAAAGCCGATGCGCGAGATGATGTAGCCCACCAGCATCCACTGCCAGGAGTTCATCACGAAGGCGATGAGGAAGGTGAAGACGACACCGACGAGCATGAAGATGGTGAACAGCTTCTTTTTCATGCCCTTGAAGTCCGCCACGGCACCCAGAAGCGGGGCAAGGAGGGCGACCAGGAAGGTGGCAATGGACGTCCCGTATCCCCACCAGATGTCACCTGCATCCCCTGCGATGGAGACGAAGATCGTGGGGAAGATGGCCGCCATGATGTTGGTGGCATAGATGGAATTGGCCCAGTCATACATGATCCAGGACCATTCCTTTTTGGTGAAGCGTTTCTCTGTCTTTGCTTTCACGAAAAGGAACCTCGCTTTCTAAAGTGCATATGAGACCCATGGAAACACGTCTGTTGCCACTATTATAGCCGATCCCGCGGCATTGGAAAAGGACATTTCATGAAAGAGCCCGGAACTTTCCGTGAACTTTCCCAACCCCCGCCTTACCATTCTGTGGCAAATGTGGTATGATCCATTCAGGATCGGACAAAGCCCCGCTTTTTCGATCCGTCTTGACGCGGGGCGAAAGTGCCCATTTGCCCTGCTGATTCATAAAACAAAACAGAAAAGGAGAGAGACGATGTCAAAGCAGAAGCCAAGGCACAAAAAGCATTCGCGGCTGCAGACAAAAAACGCAAGCAAGCCACTGTCAGTCGCCATACCCCCAGCTCCACCATTTACCTACGAAAACAAACTGGATACCGCACAGCCAGACAGCGCCGACATGGTACCTGTCACGCCATCGCCTGAAGAGGTGACCGCAGAGGATGTGCAGGTACCCTCCGAGACACCGGATATCGGCGCAGATGCCGAAACCGTCTGCGAGGACGCCGTGCCAGGTGAAGTCATTGCCGAAGAAGAAAAAATCATCGAAGCAACCATGAGTGCCATGGATGACAGCCTGGACTTGGAGCATCTCGACGTCAGCAGCCTCTCAATCGACGATGAGGCCGATGAGCCTGAGGCAGAGGAGACCGGCGAAGAGATACCAGTCACTGAAGAAGGCACCAGTACAGAAGTCCCGGAACCAGACATTCCTGTGACAGATGTCCCCGATGTACCGGTTCTTCTGGAATCCGACTTTGATCCAAATGATACTACCGCAGAAGATGAAACCGCTGCCTCCGAGGAGGGCACCCAGGAAGCCGCGGAAATAGCATCTGACACACCCTTCCAGGGCGATGCCGTCTATTCCCAGAGCCGTCCCGTTCGGGACCACACCGGCAGGACCGCCTCCTTCCAGGTCGTTTCCATCGTCGCCTATCTCATCGGTGTCCCGAGAATGTACTTCGGACGGGACTACCTGCAGACCACCTACGACGATCTCTCCAAAAAGGAGGAGGCCAAGGTCATCCGCACGCTGTGCATCATTCGAAACGGGCTGATGCGAAATATCGGGCGGCTGACCACCGAGCTCAGACAGAATCTCGTCAACATCGACTCCATGCCGGAATACTTTGACCCGCAGCTGTTCACCTACCTCACATCCAGAAAAATCCGGGTCATCACCGGCAACAGGAAAAATCCCAAGGAATATCTGATCACCGTCAACGCTCACATTTCCAATCTGCTCAATCAGTGCAAAAACATCTTCCCCATGTGGGTCTCCTGGGACTACATCCGGGACATGATCGTCATGCCCAGAGGCACCAAGGAGGGCGAGGTGTCCAGCGCCACCTACCTGTTCAACAACAACCGAAACGTCTATCCCTACCAGTGCTACATCAACTGGCCCATCAACCGGCCGGACGCCTTCCACATCGATCCCGAGCATTATGCGATGGGCACCGTGTCCTCCGGCAATGTCCTCAACAACGACCGCCGCTTCCTGACCCTTCTCTACCGGGTCCACCAGGACACCTTCGAGGAGTTTGACCGGGTGGCGGACGCCAGCATGGAGGACAAGCAGCGGCTCTCCTCCTTCATGCAGCGGGCAGAGAAGATCGTGCTGTTGGTGGACTGCGAAAACTCCGATCCCTACCGCCTGTGCGGGATGCTGCGCCACATGCGCGAGAATGCCTACAGGACCATGAATGCCCAGGTCGAGGCGGAGGCAGGCAGCGTCAGTCTCACCAACTTCAGCAAGATCCAGAAGATCATCCTCTTTGACGATGTGCACACGGTGGACACCTGGGATATCCTGGAGCGCTTCACCGGCATTCCCGTGCAGCACGAGGAGGTGGAGCGGGTGCTGGGCAACAAGTCGCTCGTGGACATCGCCATGACGGTCGGTGCCTGCAAGGAGCACTATGTGTCCGGCGTGGACTCCTTCCTGCTGGCCTCCTCCGACTCGGACTACTGGGGACTCATCCGGTCTCTGCCGGATGCCCGCTTCATGGTGCTGGCCGAGCACGAGAAGTTCTCCATGAGCGTGGAGGAGCTCTATCGCAACCGCGGCATCGCCTACGTGTTCATGAACGATTTCTCCTCCAACGTCAGCGACATCAAGACCGTCGCCCTGCAGACGTCCATGGAGACCTACATGAACAACCGTATCCTCTTCAACTTCAACGACATGCTCGACGATCTGTATCAGTCGCTGCGCATGACCACCACGACCCGCGAGCGCGAGGCCTTCCGCGAGGAAACGCTCAAGCGCCTCAGGTGCGTTGTGTCCCCCGATGGTACCTTCCAGATCCGCGTCTGCGACGATTAATGGTGCTTGAAAACGCATCCGGCACATGCCGGATGCGTTTTCTTTATGCCTCAGTCACGTGCAGATCCGTAAAGTCTGCACAGCCTCGCTCTTTCTCTGTCTCCGTCTCCTCCAGAAGGCAGAAGATGCCGGGCCTTGCCCCGACCCAGCCACCGACGGTCAGGTCGTGCTCCTCCTCCAGCATCCGGAGATCATCCCCGGTTTTGCCGTATCCGTACCGGACCTTTCCCTCCCGCACGGACATGCAGAGGACCACACTGTCCCCGTCCCAGGATGCAACGCCCTCGACCGTCTCTGTCACCTCGTCCCTGTGCCAGCGGTCGCGCGGGATCACCTTCCCCCGAATCAGGCAGATTTGGTCCTCCTTCAGAAGAATCCCCGTGTAGCCGTAGCCCATCATGGCGAGGCCGGCCATCTCCTGTCCCTTTGCGTGCAATTTCACCCGCACCGTCATGTCAAAGTTTCTGTGCAGCATGAGCTGGGAGAGAAAGCAGGGGGATTCATAGAGGTTTGCTGCCACATCCGCCTGCATCCGAAGGCCCGGATGCAGGAATTGGAGCGTGTCATAGCGCGGATTTGCCTGGAACTGCCATCTCAGTGCGAGGCTGTCCCCGGAAAAATCATCCGACATGGAAAGAGGCTCTGACACCTGCCCGGAAAGCCCGGTATCGCCCTCCCTGACAGGTTCGCCGTTCTGTCCCATCTGCGGCCAGCCATCTGCCCAGACAAGCGGCTGCAGGTGGCAGATCCGCCCATAGGGACCCACGTCCTGAAAGTGAATGAAAAAGTCCCGTCCGTGCCCGTCATCCACCCAGCCGCCCTGGTGGGGACCATTGACGTCAGTCGATCCCTGCTGCAGCACCACGCGCCGCTCATACGGGCCACAGGGCGTCTGTGAGCGCAGGCACAGCTGATAACCGGGCGCCACGCCGCCGGCCGGGCAGAAGATGTAATACACCCCGTCTTTTTTATAGAACTTGGGTCCTTCCACCGTCGTGTCACCGTGGTCAGCGCCATCATACACAAGTCTTCCCTTGTCCAGGATGGAGAACCCGTCCGGGCTCATCTCGTGGACGAAGAGCATGTTGTTGATGCCGCTTCTGGAGGCAGCCAGACCGTGGACCAGATAGGCCCTGCCATCGTCATCGAAAAGAGGACAGGGATCGATCCAGCCGACCACGTCCTTCACATAGTGCGTCTCCCAGGGGCCCTCCGGGCTTTTTGCCGTGAACGCATACAGGCCCTCGTCCGGAAGGCACACGTACACGTAGAACAGCCCGTCATGCCAGCGGATGCTGGGCGCCCAGGTACCGCAGCGGTGGGCGGGAACATCATAGCGGGGATAGGGCAGCCGGGGCACGGCATGCCCAACCTGCTCCCAGGTCACCAGGTCCTTTGAGTGGAGCACCGGGATCCCCGGGAGATAGGTGAAGGAGGAGGAGATCAGGTAGAAGTCCTCCCCCACCCGGCACACGTCCGGATCGGAATAATCGCCGTAGAGAATCGGATTGCTGTACTGCATGCTTGTCTCCTGTGTCCATCTTTCCAAAACAGGGCCCCCAGGAATGGCTGGGAGCCCAGGGGAGTTACCTGATCAGGGTGAAATTGCGGAAAACGCTGACGAGCGTGTTTGCCACCGTGGACATGGTCTTGATGAAGATGTCCAGTGCCACACCCACCACGTCTTTTCTGGTATCGCCCACCGTGTCGCCGGTGACCGCCGCCTTGTGCGCCGCACTGCCCTTCCCGTGGCCCTTGAGCGCGCCGGATTCGATGTACTTCTTCGCATTGTCGAAGGCACCGCCGGAGTTGCCCATGAACAGGGCTCTCGGGATGGCCACGATGGTGGCACCGATGAGCAGGCCGCCCACGAAATCCACGCCGAAGACAAAGCCGCCGATGACCGGGATGACCATGGCCAGGATGGAGGGCACCAGCATCTTCTTCAGTGCCTGGCGGGCTGCAAGCTCGATCATACGGTTGTAGTCGGGCGTCTTTTTGCCGGCCAGCACTTCCGGTGTCAGCTGACGGTCGCCCTCATCCGCCATGAGCTTGGCGGACTCGATGGTGTTGTCGGTGAGCATGGCGGAGAAGTATTCCACCAGCGCGCCGCCGATGATGGCGCCAGCCACCACCACAAAGCTTGCGATGTTCAGCGTCATCTCAGAGGAGTAGTTGCCCACATAGGAGACGATCAGGGAGACGGTGGCAAAGGCTGCAGAGCCGATGGCAAAACCCTTGCCCACGGCCGCTGTGGTATTGCCCACGGCGTCCAGCTTGTCGGTGATCACACGGACATCCGGATCCAGGTGGCAGCTTTCTGCCAGACCGCCCGCGTTGTCCGCGATGGGGCCGAAGGCGTCGATGGAGACCGTCGCACCGACGAAGGCCAGCATGCCGAGGGCTGCGGTGGACACGCCATAGATGCCGGCCAGCTTTCCGGAGATGAACAGCGCAAGACCGATCACCAGCACAGGCAGCAGCACAGAGCGGGAACCTATGGCGTCACCCTTGGTGACCACGAAGGCCTCCCCTTCCGGTGCCATCTCGGCCAGAGCCCTTGTAGGCTTATAGTCGGTGGAGGTGTAGTATTCGGTGATGGATCCGATGGCCACGCCGCTGAGGATACCGAGCACGGCACACAGCCAGGGAGAAATCCAGCCGGCATTCCAGCCGTAGACGTCCTTGAGCACAGTGGCGTCAGCGCCGACAAAGGTGATCAGGCAGCCAAAGAAGCCGAGCACCAGTGTAAGGCCTGCGGAGATCCAGGTGGCCAGGTTCAGTTCATGGGAGGGATTGTCGCCCATCTTCTTCCATGATGCATAGAACAGACCCGCCACGCATCCGAGAAGGCCAAGGCCCGCCAGCACCAGCGGGAAGGTGATGGTTCCCCGGAACACACGGTCCAGTGCCTCCGGATCCGCCTTTCCAGCGTACATGTTGTAGAGGATCACGCCGATCATGAGGCCTGCGGACATGGTCGCCACGAAGGACTCCAGCAGGTCCGAGCAGTTGCCTGCAATGTCGTTGACATTGTCGCCGATGAAGTCCGCGATGACATTGGGCACACGGGAGTCATCCTCGGGCAGGTCGTTTCGCACCTTGGCCAGGATGTCCGCGGAAATGTCGGCAGCCTTGGTGTAGTTGCCGCCCGCCACACGGTTGAACATGGCCACCAGCGAGCAGCCGAGGGAATAGGTGGACACGCGCATGATCGTCGGATTGACGCCGGCCAGCGTGGTCACAAGACCACCGCCCACAGCATCGTGGCGTACGCCGCCAAAGATGATCAGGCAGAGCACCAGACCAAACAGTCCGAAGGACTGCACGGCAAGACCGGAGATGGAACCGCCGCAGAGGGCAACCTTCACGGTCTCCCCGATGGACATGCTCTCACGTGCCTTGTTGGCTGTGCGGACATTGGCATAGGTTGCCGACCGCATGCCCAGCACACACACGCACGAGCTCATGAGGGCACCGACGAGAAAGGTGATTCCGCTGGTGCGCTCCACAAACAGAGAGAACACCAGGGCCAGCACCGCCACCACAATACCAATGGTGCGATACTCGGTCTTCATGAATGTGTTGGCACCGCTCCGGATAATCCCGGCCATCTCCACCATCTCAGGTGTTCCTTCCGGCATTTTCCGAATATCCAGGTAGTTTCGAACCACAAAGTAAACCGCACCGCCGATGATCAGCAGCAGAACGATATACCACCAGACTGACATAACGTCACCTCTCCATCTTACTTGCCTTTCGACTGCATCTGACAGTTCCGGGGATATGTGCAATTCGAAAAGCTGCTGTATGCTATTGTACCGTTTGCGCTGCTTCCGTCAAGGACGGTGTGCAGGTTCCGGTCAGAATCCACACAGCATGTGACATGTTTTTCTTCATTCTGTCAGCCTTTGCCACCTCTTGAATCTGCATGCAATTTGGCTATAATCTGCTTTCAGATGTCCCCAAAAGTAATGCGGCAGAAGCTATGGCCTAAGGGGTCATCTTTCATGCAGATTTTCTGGTCCTCATGCACCTGTGCCCGGATGTTTCTTTTCTCTCCCGGAGCCATAGGATGCGGACCCAACCTAAGGAGGTTTCATTATGAACAAGCTGACCATCATCGGTAATCTGACCCGTGACCCTGAGTCCCATACCACCCCTCAGGGCATCAATGTATGCAATTTCACGGTGGCCGTGAACTCACGCCGCCGGACTGGTACCCAGCAGGACGGCCAGACTGCACAGCAGCCCCAGGACGAGGCTACCTTCTTTCGGGTAACCGCCTGGAGACAGCTGGGCGAAAACTGCCAGAAGTATCTGGGCAAAGGCCGCAAGGTCTGCGTTGTGGGTCCCGTGACCGGCAGAACGTACACCGCCAATGACGGCACGACCCGTATGTCCCTGGATGTCACCGCTGAGGATGTGGAGTTCCTGACCCCCCGGGGTGAGGTGGTTGCCTCTGTGCCCTACGAGAATGCTCCGGCTGCAGAGCCCGCGCCCACCATGCAGAACTCCGGCTTCACCAATGTGACATCCGACGAACTGCCCTTTTGAGAAGAACACAACATGCAGCAGGCTACAGTCTGAATATGCGTGAAAGCCCGGTACACAGAAAATGTGTATCGGGCTGCTTTTATGTTTCAGAATGACAGCCATCACAGATTTCGTGCAACAGGCCCTCGCAGCCCTGAAGCACATCCTGGTATGCTCGCTCAAAGTCCCGTGTATACCACGGATCTGAAACTTCTTCCCCGTATCTTCCAGCATGGTCCAGGAGCAGGGAGCATTTTCCCTCCGGGTCTCCATGGAAAAACCACGCCATATCATCCATGTTTTCCCGATCCATCCCGATGATCTGATCAAAGGAATGATACCACCCGCGCTGGATCTGGCGCGCAGCATGCCTTGTACACGGAACACCGTGGGCAAGGAGCGTCCGTTTCATCGGCGGATAGATGTCATGTCCGATCTCCTCGGTGGTGGCAGCAGCAGATTCTACATGAATCTGCCTGCCCATGTTCTGGCTCTCCACCAGCATTTTCATGACCATCTCGGCAGCAGCACTTCTGCAGATGTTGCCATGGCAAACGAATAAAATCTTGATCAAATGCGTTCAGCCTCCTAAAATGCCGCTCCCTGCCTCGATTTGCCGCATTTCATTTTTCGAGCTTGGAAAAAGGCCGTTTTTGTCTTGGCATTTCCATGTTCAATGTGTATAATTTTAAGTAAGATTAGCTGCGATGCTAGTTGGGGCTGGTCGTAAGACCCGGGTCCATCGAGAGCGGGGATGTTCCCCGCTGTTTTTTTACCAGGAGGACACGCACTTAAGCGAGCTCAGTATCTTCATAGATGAAAGCGGGGATTTCGGAGAGTATGATGATCATTCCCCGTATTACATCATCGCAATGGTCTTTCATGACCAGTCGAACGATATATCCGACCCAATAAACAAACTCGAAATAGATCTCACCAATCGCGGTCTTCCCAATCACTGTGTCCATACCGGTCCCATCATCAGAAGGGAAAACGAGTATGAATTCATGTCAATCGATGAGCGTCGGCGCATACTGAACAGCATGGTCACATTCATCAAGCACTGCGGATTGAAATATCGTTGTGTACATATCGAGAAAAAGCATATTGAGGACTCTGTTGCTGCGACCCTCCGCGTCCAGGGACAAACTCACTGCACCCGGCAGGGCAACCGGGGTCTCATAATCCACATCACCGTCATCATTCCTCATGATCGCAATGCGGACATTTTCAGGTTGTATTTAATCTTGTTACTCTTCGCCGTAGCCAGCTTCTCCTGCTCGCGCCGGGCATGTTTATTTGCCCAGCAGCTGAAATGACGGCACTTCTTCAAAACAGATCCAGCATGTTGTCCAGGGAGATTTCCTCCTGCACCTCCCACTGATGCTCGGGTTTCGTCATAAGCCGCGCTATATTCCTCAGTCAGCGCTTCGGAAAAGATCATCCAGGATGACCTGATGATCCACAATTCCACTGTGTCGATTTTTCTTGATGCCGTAAGTGGTTACAAAAGTGCATCGTAAGTTTTTGTTGGTTTTTGCTTTTTTTCGAAACGATGAAATCCGCTCCCTTACGGTAGTTTCATAGTCCTTCGTGATTTCGTACATATCCAGGCTGTATTTCATTTCACACAGATTCATCACTTTGTCGCTTCGGTCAATGATCAAATCGATTTGGCCGCCCTTCCACTCGCTTCCATCCGAAGAAACAAATGCTCTGCTGCTCCAGGCGTATACATTGCTGAGAATTCCCGAAATACCAAGCGCCTGCTTGATCTGTGCAATATGATGCAGGCATACCTGTTCAAAGGCATATCCCGCCCATGCATTCTTCGTGCCATGTTGGGATAAATTGCTCCAATATCTTCTGTCCTGACCGTCATGATTCTTTACAAACCTCAAATAAAACAGAGAGAATAAATCCGTCAGCTGATACATTTTTCCTCTTTCTGTTTTACCTGGTTCAGTGTATGTTCTGATGAAATCGCACGAGTTCAGATTCCGAAGGATCAAACTGAGCTCTCCTCCTTCTAATCTCGTACTTTCTATGATTTCTTCTCTGGTCATTCCCTTTAGTTTCGATGACAGAGCCTCCACCACTCTTCGATAATGATCGCTTTCCTTGAACAGAGACCGAAATAAAAATTCATATTCCGTTTTCAGCGGAGCATTCTCTGAAAAAAACAACCGATCGATATTCACTGAGAACGGTAAATCTCCGTCCAGCATATCCAGATAGTAAGGAATTCCTCCCAGAATCATATACACGTCCAAAACCTGCATCCGACCATAATCCATCTGTCGGATCTCGTTCAAGAATTGTTCCGTCTCCCGAAGAGAAAAAGGCGATAGATAAATCGATCTGGTTGTGCGTCCATATAATCCGCCACGATCCCCGATTAGTTTATCAACCATCCAGGTTGTCGCAGATCCGCAGACATACAATTTGAGCTTTACTCTTTCCCGCCCCCAGTCGTTCCAAAAGCGAGAAAGCGCACTCAGAAAGTGACTCCGGGGTGTATCCATCCAGGGCAATTCATCCAAGAACACCGCCACGGTTTCCTTTTGAAGCGAAAGCAGATAATCACGCAATCTGTCGAAAGCCTCATACCAATCCGATGCTGTCTTTTCCCGTTTTCCGGTTTTATCCTTTAACGCCTTACAGAATTGTTTCCGTTGTTCTGACGCCGGAGTATCATACATTCCTGTAAAATCAAAATCGAATCGATCTCCCAGCACGCTCCTGATCAGGTAGGTTTTCCCGACTCGCCTCCGACCATATACCGCGACCAGTTCGGATTTTTCTGAAGAATAGCATTTTTCCAGGATTCGAGCTTCTTCCTCCCGACCAACGAACTGTGCGCTCATCTATTTCCTCCATCCCTGTCTCGCAAATTCCATCACCAGTTAATCGAGATCATCGTAACATAAGCATTCCACAAAATCAATCAACTTCCTCCGTAACTCGTAATTTTTAAGAGTTGCGGAGGAAGTTGAGCTGTTTTTCGCTGAAATTTCTCCGTAACTCATATTTATATCGAGTTACGGAGAAAGTTGGGGCTTATAAATGGAAACACTGCTTTAAGCCGGCAATCGTTAACGGGTCTTTCTCCACAAATTGATAATCTAGCATGCTACCACCATAGCCGGCATTCCTGTTTCCCTTTTGCATCGTCCTGCGATGTTTATTGCTGACACGTTCTCATGTTGGGCTGAATTCTCAGAAAATGGAATAGGGCTGTTTCTCGCAATATGGAAGGCTCTGAACTGTTCCTCCCGCTAAACACGATCCCTCAAAACCCGAAGGATATCATTCACTCTGCCTGCGTCGATCATTCTGCTCAACAGGTTTGTCATCACGGTTTCGCCCTCGGCTATGCCTTCTTCCAGGCCTATTGCGTAACCTGTGGCATAATATTTGCGGGCAATGTCCTCACCAAGATTGCACAAAATGTTCTCCCCTCTTCGGGATGCGTTTCCCCTGTCTGCATCCTCTGATGTCGTATGTCACCATACCATCAGGATGCAGGAGCCTCAGAAAACAGGATAGTGTTCCTTCAAACGATACTGAAAGCTATGTATTGTTCTTTCCGATAGGCTCGATCCTTCACAGCACGCCGGGCATCGTCGGGCCGCCCTTCCTCATACAGTTTGCTCAGGAGTGCTTCCAGCTTATCCTCTCCCTCGGCACGGCCCTCGGCACGACCCTTGGCACGGCCTTCTTCACGGCCCTCAGCTTTACCCATTGCATAATTTCTGCGGGCAATGCCTTCACCAAGATTGCACATGACTTTCATCTCCTCGCCCAGTTTATCGTCCATTTGAATCTTGTATTCATCTGCCAGCTTACTTTTTCTGGTTTCCAGCGGAAGATCATTGGAAAGCCGCAGACTCAGAAAACGAATCAACGGATCCTCACTCTCTGTCCCGTTCGGTCCAAGTGTGATCACAATGATCTGCATTTTGTCAAGAACGGATCCTGATTGAATATCGTATATGCCCGCAGACAATCTATAACCTTCCAGATCGCTCTGAGAACGGTATAAGAACACCATGGAAATACTGCCTATTACAGGAACATAATCATGTAATGCGGGATGGTGAGAATTCGCTGGTCTGACTTTCCAACATTGGCACGGGCAAGTTTATACGCTACTGGGATCTCCTTTTCCTTTTGCATCAGCTGATTCAAAGAAGCTGAAGTTGCATTCCGACTTTTATATTCCAGCGGGACGACCTGTCCTGCTCGCTGGATCAGGCAGTCAATGTCCTTTCGGCTGGTCTCATCCCGGAAGAAATAAAGCTGAGTCCCCTTTTTGTGTAGCTGATCATTCAACGCACATTCATAGATTCCGCCAACCGTGTGACCGGAGAGGCTGTCCTCCACAATCTGGCGTTTCAGATCAAAATCCCGCATGCCCATCAGCAAACTGATATCCGCCGGATACACCCGGAAATTATCCACCAGCTGATCATCAGAAAGATCATATCGAATTCGATTCACATTGTGAGACAGATACACTATATCCGCCTTCATCAGCCACTCCAGGCTTGAATAATACTTCTGCGCTCTGCCGCCATGCTCTACTTCCTTATACTGAAATTTATGATTTTCTTTTTCCAGCAGCTGCCGGGGTGTAGACGAACATAGAAAATGCGCCATTTCATTGCCGTTTTAAACACATTGTGTGATCCATAATAGAAAACAATGGCCCAGCATCGTGGCTAAACTCCACGAATTGCTTGAGCCATTGTTTTTTA
>JAFUBA010000219.1 GCA_017460395.1 Clostridia bacterium
CCTTGTCCAGCTGCTGGTTGTGCACAAGGCCAGAAGCACCGGAGGTTCCCAGCACCACAATCGCGGTGTCGTACTCGGCAATCTCCTTGGCCCAGTAGGGATATACTGCAGTGTAGGCAGGCACCAGGGCCGCGTCGGAGGTGTACTCGGCCAGACCCGCATAGCTCTGCTCTACATCAGGATTCAGCTCAAAGCCGGCACTCTTCAGACTGGAAACCACGTCTGCCTGGGCGATAGCCGAACCCGCAGAGGCATCGCCGCCGTTTGCGGATGCACCGGCATTGGGATGATAGCCGGCATAGCCCAAAAGTGTAACCTTTGCGCCCGCCGTAAGGGGCAGCGCGCCGTCCACATTCTTCACCAGCGTCATGCCTTCTTCGGCAATGCGCTCGTTCAGATCCAACCCGGCCTGCAGGGCTTCCGCCTTGCTGGCGTAGTCGGAGGTGTAGTAGACCGCAGTATCGCCCATGGCGGGGACGATGGAGGCCAGCATCGCACATGCGAGCACCAGCGCTACGATCTTGGAGAGATGTTTCCTCATAACAGAACCTCCTACCATGCAATTTTCCGGCGTTTTTTCGCCAGATTGTGACAGGATTTTATCAAAACACGTCTTTACGAACAATGTGTGAATCAATTAGAATTATCATGTATAAATGTAGTTTTCACACAATGGAGGAGCAAAGAATGCCACCATCCGAAAAACGTCTCTTGGATATGCTGCTGAGCGAATGCAATCTGCTGGAACTCATCAACTGCTGCGAAGAGCTGCTCGGACAGCCGCTCCTGTATATCTTTGACACGGGATCGGACGGATATATCGCCTCAGACCATTTTGATCCGGCCCTTTCCCATCTGGAGCAGCAAAAGGTGCACACCTTTCTGGCACAGCACGGTAAGACCCTGCATTCCTATCTTTCGGATAACACACAGTTCCTTCCATTTACCGTGGAGACCTCCTTCGGTGGGGAAGAGACCGTCCGGCACCTGGTCTGCCTGTCCGGGGCCGGGCACAGCGTGGATGGCCTTGTGTGCATAAAAGAGCAAAACGGCTCCCTGGAACATGTGGACCGAGAGCTTCTGCAGCTTTGCGCACGCTGCCTGGCACTCTGTCTGCACCAGCGGCGGTGGAATCACAAACCATTTCAGTTTCGTAGAGCCATGCAGCTTCTGCTCACGGGGCGTGGTGGCAACTACCCTGCCGTCGCCCACGAGGTCGGTACCGGCATGCTCCCGTCTGAAGGACACTATCGCCTGCTCACCGTACGCCGTCTTCTGCCCGATACAGCTATTCCATTCAGTACCTTGATCGGTCAGCTCTCACGCCTTCTGCATACGGAATGGATCTACGGGGAAGACATCATCTCGTTTCTTCTCCTCAGGGAGGAGCAGATGCCGAAGGATGCGGGCAGCACCATAGAAAGCCTCCTCGCCCTCGCCGGCTGCTCTGCCTGCCTGTCACCCATGTATCCTTCCCTTATGGATACCTGGCAGTGGCGCAGCCGCAACAGCCTTCTTCCCGCCTTTCTCTCGGCGCCTGCGGGACGCCTTGTGCATTATCCGGATTGGATGGACTGGGGCATGTTTACCTTGCTTCCCATGACCCCTGAGGAACTGCGCAACTTTCTCCCCAAGGGTTTCCGTCGTCTGCAGTCCATGGATGAGGAGGAGGGAACGGAATATCTGGCTACACTGGAAGCATACTTTGCGCACCAGTGCAGCAAAAAACATGCCGCCGATGCGCTTGGCGTGCATGTCAATACCGTTCTCCTCCGCCTGCAGAAAGCCGAGGAGATCACAGGCATCTCCCTGCATTCTCCCCATGCCTGGTACCTGTATCCCATGGCACTGCGCATCATCGGCTACCAGAAAGCCTCCCGCCATGAAAACACACCCGAGCTATAATCCCACCGTCAAAAATGGTCCGCCACCCGAATTGTAGGATGGCGGACCTCTGTCTTACTTTAGCACCAGCAGCATGATCCCCGAGAGTACCGCTGCAATCAGGGGATTGCCGACAATGACGGTCAGCCACTTCACAATCAGCCTTTTGCGCGGAATATAGGGCTTCAGGTCCTCGGTTCCCGGGATCGTCCAGGCTTTCGTGTGCCCCACCCAGTACCAGTCGATGAACCCTCTGTCGAACAGTCCCTCCGCCATGGCCAGCACATAGATCTGCCAAAAGGGCGTCCAGAACCCCCGCGCACCGTTGATGCCGTAGACTGCGAGCAGGATAAACACGATTAGCGGGATCAATGCGGAGAGCCTGAAGACTTTCAGGTTTCTGGCCAAGCGCTCCCTCGTGATGAGTCCCTTCTCCACCACGCGGTCCTGCACGTCCTTCTCAAAGAGAAAGGCCGCCTCATGGACTCCGTTGGCAATGGCCACCACACAGGGCACAAGCAAGAGAAAGCAGACAACAACGCTCTCCAGCAGAAGATGGATCACCAGCATGTTCTTCGCCTCTTTTCATGGTTTCCAAGATGTCCGATCCCCGGTCTTACTCCTCCGTCACCTTGTGATAGGCCAGCTCCCATGTGCCGCCGATGTCGGTCAGGGTAAGGGTCATACCGTCCTCGGAGAGGGTATAGAAAGAGGACTCGGCCTCGCCGTCCGGTGTCACGGCCACATAGTAGTTCATGTAGAACATGTAGCCGTAGGTAGAGGTCATCATGTCCTCATAGTAGGTGCAGCCTGTGCCGTCCGCCTTCAGCTCCAGGGTGATGATCCCCTGGGTCAGCCCTTCCTCGGCAAAGCCCGGATAATCGGCTACGTCCAGCGACCATCTTCCGACAAACGGCGCGTTGTCTCGGACTGGAGACTCCTCCGCCAGGGCGGAAACGGACAGGGCGAGCACAAAGAGCACAGCCAGGAACAAGGACAAGATACGATTTTTCATGGGATACCTCCTGTAATGTATTGTATTGTATGTTAAAGCGCATAGCGCCTTAGCATCTTACGTCTCCTCATCGAAAATCAGAGAGAACATGAGCGTGAAGAGCGCGTCCTGCGTGCGCTCGTAGGCCGAATCGTGCAGCTCGTCCCGGGACTGTGCCGCAAGCGCCATGGTTTTCAGAAGATTCGCAATCACGCCGTAATCCGGATCGGGCCTCACATGCTCGATCTTCGCAAAGATCGTCGAGAGCAGCGCCGTCTCGTGGGCAAGGTCCGGCGTAACGGCCTCGGGAACCTTTTCCCGGATGCCCACGATATCCTCAGGGGTAAGGTACTGGTAGGCGCTCTCCTCGCTGAAGATGATCATGCGGAACATCTCCTTGGCTTCCCCTACCGTCATCTGTTCCCTTCCAGAGAGGATATGCTCCAGTACTTCCCGGAAGCGGCTCCGGACATCCTCTATAACCTCGCACACATACTTTTCCTTCGACGGGAAGAAATGATAGAAGGTGCTCTTCCCGATCCCCGCCGCCTCGGTGATCTTCTCCACCGACATGTGCTTCATTCCGTATTCCCGAAGCAGAGGAATCCCTGCCTTCAGCATCTTCCTGCGCAGCTCCTCCCGCTGTGCATCCCCAAAAACCCTGACCGGCACCGGCTTCCCCTCCCTTGTGACCGTTTTGTCATTTTGTTCCCATACCTATCGTAGCACGTCCTTTTTGGGGCTGTCAAGTACTTAGTTAGAGATCACTAATTTTTAGGTTGACTTCCCGCGTCTTTCATGATAACTTTATACCTGTTAGCTAACAGATGATGCCAAAGGATGGATGCTATGCCCAGAGACAAGACAGCCAGTCATGTCCGGATCCTGGCTGCCGCCAGGGACGAATTTCTGGCCCACGGATTCGAAAAAGCCTCCATGCGGCGCATCGGGGAAAGGTGCGGCATGACCGCTGCCGGCATCTACCGGCACTGCACAGACAAGGCCGATCTCTTTAATCAGGTGGCCGAGCCGGCCGTGAGGCGCCTGAAGGAGTGGCTGGATGCGCACGTGTCCCGGTATGTAAGCGCGGCCCAGTCGGGCACGATCGCATGGCAGGATTCCGAGATCGACATGATGCGCGAGGTCGTGTATCCGCACATGGAGGAATACCGTCTGCTGCTCACCTGTGCCCAGGGAACGCGGTATGCGCATTTTCTCCACGATCTCACCCAGACCGCCCAGTGTCAGCTCACGGAATACTTTTCTCTCCTGTCTTCCCGGGGCCATCCGGTGCGCGAAATCTCGCCGCAGGAGATGCATCTTCTCATGAGTGCCTACACCACTGCCCTCTTTGAGCCCGTGGTCCACGGCTATTCCCCTGAGGAGGCACTCCGTTGCCTTGACACGGTGGAAACGTTTTTCCTGCCCGGATGGAAAGCCCTATTGGGCTTCTGAAACTGCCTATTCCCATTTGCGGGGATAGGCAATTCGTCTGTTTGTGGGTTAGTTATTTCTAACCATTCATCGTTAGCTAACCAACTTCATTGGAGGTTCACCTGTATGAAAAAAGAGAACACGGAAAAGAAAAAGAGCGACCTAAGCCAGCTCCTTGGCTATGCGGGCTCCTACCGCCGCCTCACCTTTCTTGGCCTCGCCCTGTCCGCCGTGGCCATGATCCTCGGCATGCTGCCCTATATCTGCATCTGGCTGGTAGCACGCGACCTCATCTCAGTCGCGCCCCACTGGACACAGGCACCGAACGTGGCACGCTACGGTGTGCTCGCCTGCGTCTTCTCGCTCCTGGGCATCGTTGTCTACTTTCTCGCCCTCATGTGTACCCACCTGGCTGCCTTTCGCACCGCCTCCAACATCCGCAAGGCAGGGATGGCGCACCTGATGCAGACCCCGCTGGGCTTTTTTGACAGCCACGCCTCGGGCCTTGTGCGCAACCGTCTGGACGGGGCAGCCGCAGAGACCGAAACCCTGCTGGCCCACAATCTCGCAGACATTGTCGGCACAGTGGCCATGTTCCTTTCCATGCTTGTCCTCATGTTCTGGTTTGACGCGCGCATGGGGGCTGCCTGCCTTCTTGCGGCCGTGGTCTCGGTCATCTCCCTCTTCTCCATGATGGGCGGCAAGAACGCCACCCTCATGGCGGAGTACCAGGCGGCACAGGATGTCATGAGTAAGGCCGGCACAGAGTATGTGCGCGGCATTCCGGTCGTGAAGGTGTTCCAGCAGACCGTGTACTCCTTCCGTGCCTTCAAGCAGGCCATTGAGGACTACAGCCAGAAGGCCGAATACTACCAGGGCCACGTGTGCCGTATTCCGCAGGCCGTCAACCTGACCGCGACCGAGGGTGCCTTCATCTTCCTCGTACCCGCAGCACTGCTTCTTGCCCCCTCCGCCCTGAAAAATGGAGACTTCCCGCGCTTTGTCACCAACTTTGCCTTCTACGCCGTCTTCTCGGCCATCATCTCCACCGCCCTTGCACGCATCATGTTTGCCGCCAACGGCATGATGCAGGCCGGGACAGCCCTTGGGCGGATCAATCAGGTGATGAACGCTCCTGTGCTTCCCGTAAGCGAGCACCCCAAAGCTCCCAGAGACAACTCGGTTGAATTTGCCGACGTCTCCTTCACCTATGAGGGCGCCTCTGTCCCTGCGCTCTCCCATGTCTCCTTCAGCGTGAAGCCCGGTCAGACCGTCGCGCTCGTCGGCCCCTCCGGCGGCGGCAAGACCACAGCCGCCAGCCTGATTCCCCGCTTCTGGGATGTGACGGAGGGGACGGTCAGGGTAGGGAAGGTGGACGTCCGGGAGATGGATCCCCACGCTCTCCTCTCCCAGGTCGCCTTCGTTTTCCAGAACACGCATCTGTTCAAGGCAAGCATTCTGGACAACGTCCGTGCTGCCCGACCCGACGCCAGCCGCGAAGAGGCGGAAAGGGCCCTTCAGCTCGCCCAGTGCGGGGATATTATCCAGAAGCTTCCGGGCGGCATAGACACAGTCATCAGGACAGAGGGCACCTATCTTTCCGGCGGTGAGCAGCAGCGTATTGCCCTGGCCCGGGCCATTCTCAAGGATGCGCCCATCGTAGTCCTTGACGAGGCAACCGCCTTTGCCGATCCGGAGAACGAGTCCCTGATCCAGAAAGCCTTCGCTACCCTGGCCAAGGGACGCACCGTGATCATGATCGCCCACCGTCTGTCCACCGTGGTCAATGCCGATGAGATCATCGTCCTGGACGAAGGCCGCGTTGCGGAAAAGGGCACCCATGATGCCCTCGTCCAGAAGGGTGGACTCTATGCCCGGATGTGGAAGGATTACAACCAGGCCGTGCAGTGGAAGATCTCAGCGACTGATGCGCAAAAGGAGGACAGGTAACATGTTTGGAAAGGCTTTTCAGCGGAGGTATGCCCTGACCGATCAAGGCGTGAGGAACGTGAAGAAGGGAGCGCTCTGGACAGTCATTGTCAATCTCACCGTCATGGCCGGTATGAGCATTCCCTATCTCATGATCTCCCGCTATATGAACACCCTCACCCAGGGCACGCCGCTCCCCGGCGTGCTGCTCTTCCTGCTCCTCCTTTTCACCTTCATCGTCCTCTCCCTCCTGACCCACATTCAGCAGTACACAGCTACCTACGGCCTGGTCTACAATGAGGTGAAGGATACGCGCCTGAGCCTTGCCGAGCGGCTGCGCAGGCTGCCTCTTGGCTATTTCGGCAAGCGGGATCTTGCCGATCTCACCGAAACCCTCATGGGGGATGTCAATCGGTTGGAGCATGTGTGGTCTCATTGTTTGGGCTATCTCTACGGCTCCTACGTCTCCACCGTCCTCATCGCCATAGCCCTGTTTGCCTATGACTATCGCCTTGCCATCGCCGTGCTCTGGGGTGTTCCCGTGGCCTTCCTTCTCCTCTTCGGGAGCAGAAAGGCGTCCCATCTGAACGCGCAGAGAAACAAATCGGCCTCCCTCAAGGTGTCCGACGGGATCCAGGAGACGCTGGAGAACATCCGCGAGATCCGCGCAACCAATCAGGAGGACCGTTTTCTTGCACGTCTCAACGACGCCATTGACCGCCAGGAGAAGACCAGCATCCACGGCGAACTGGTCACCGGCCTTTTCGTCAACGGAGCCAGTGTGATCATGCGCCTGGGGGTGGCCACAACCATTCTCACCGGCACTGCCCTCATCCTCTCCGGGCAGATCGACTTCATGCTGCTGTTCCTGTTCCTGCTGGTGATCACCCGGGTCTATGCCCCGTTTGATCAGGCGCTGGCTCTGATTGCGGAGATGTTCATGTCCCAGATTTCCGCCGGCCGTCTGATGGAAATCCAGGATACCCGCCCCGCCGAAGGCACAGACGACTTTGCACCCAAGGGACACGACATTTCCTTCCAAAACGTATCCTTCTCCTACGACGACAAGCAGGTGCTCCATGGCGTCAGCTTCACGGCAAAGGAAGGAGAGGTCACCGCACTCGTCGGTCCCTCCGGGTCCGGCAAGAGCACCTGTGCCCGCCTCGCGGCCCGGCTCTGGGATATTGACGAAGGCACCATCTCCGTGGGTGGCGTGGATATCTCCACCGTCGATCCGGAAGTACTGCTGCGGGACTACGCCGTGGTCTTTCAGGAAGTTATGCTCTTTGATGATACGGTGATGGAGAACATCCGCCTGGGCAGGAGAGGCGCAACCGATGAGGAGGTGCTCGCCGCAGCCCGGGCCGCCAACTGTGATGAGTTCGTAGAGAAGCTCCCGCAGGGGTATATGACAGCGATCGGAGAAAATGGTGCCAAGCTTTCCGGAGGTGAGCGTCAGCGCATCTCCATCGCCCGTGCCCTC
>JAFUBA010000220.1 GCA_017460395.1 Clostridia bacterium
GCGGAGGTTGGTCATGTGATTGCTCTTGTCAAGGTCCGAGGTGCGCACGACCTTCCGGTACCGTTCCTCCATGCCCTCCGTGGACCTGGAGAGCCGGACAAAGTCCGGAATGCTGTGGGGGATCTCCTCCGGGATGCCGTCCGGGAACTCGATGGCGCTCAGGCGCAGCGGGCGCTGGCGTACGAGGCTGAACACGCAGTTCTCCAGCTTGCCTGTGGCCGCGAGCTGCCCGTGCTGGGAGAGCTCAAAGTACAGGTTGACCAGCACCGGCTGCTTATACGGTTCCATCCAGGTGCGAAGAGAAGCGGTATCGGTGAAATCCACCCTGTGCTTCAGTGACACGTGGTATTTCGTGTACACCCAGGCTGCTCCATACTGCTCCGGGAGCTCATCGTTTCCCTTGTGGAGTGAGTGCATGTAGTAGGTGTGGATGTCCTGGAAATAGTGCATGCAGCCGCGCAGCCCGATGAGGCCGTCGGCATCTGCATCCCGGAACTGGGGAAGGAAGGTCTGTGAAAAAGGCATGGGGGATTCTCCTTGTCTGTACTTGGGTGATCTGCCGGGATGGAGGCTTCCGGGAACAAAGACCGGAAAGAAGCGGGATGACGGGAAGGGTGGGATCCGAGAAGATCACGGAAGAGGAACTGCCGCTTTCGATCCGCAAAAGACTGGTCTTTGAAGGAAAAGCGTCAGGCCTGATCCTGGGCGGTCATCTTCTTCTTTTTATCATACTCGAGATCGAGGAGGATTTTTATGCCATCCTGGGTCATGTACCCGTACCTGTCCACCATGTGCTCGGCCATCCAGCGCTTTTCCTCATCGGTGACGGCGAGGAGATAGAGAAGATCCTCCATGGAGACGACGACGTTCTTGATTTCGTCGTGTGCGAGGATCTCCAGGATCACCTTCTGCCGCACTTCCCAGGTTTCTTTTTTGAGGCTGTCCGGGTCATCTCTGAGGATATCGCAGATATCCCAGATCTCGTACAGCTCGATCTGATCGTCGATATAGGGCTCGCGGGAGAGCTTCAGGAGGTATTGATGGACCTCCTCCCAGGCCTTTTCCAGGGGGGACAGGTCCTTCTTTGCGTCCTGATCGACCATGGCCGTGAGTTCACGGAGCAGCTGCCGTCTGTCATCCTCCGTCAGATCGCCGAAGCGCTCGAGGATGGTGCTGTAGGGATTGGGCGTGGGGTTCGTATCAGGCATTGTACATCACATCTCCTCCCGCGGGCGTTGGCACCCGCCACAGAGAGTATACGCATCCGGGGCTGCATGTAAAATCCACCCGGGCGGGCTCCAAAGCGCGTGTACACAGAAAAAACAATTTTCAGGCCAAAAAGCGACCAGATGGGACAAAAACGGCATTGACACGAAAAAATCCGGATGGTATGATCCGGACAACTGCATATGAAAAACCGCTGATGCGGAGATAAAGGCAGTGATGACTGTACAGAGAGCCTGCGGTGCTGAGAGTCAGGCGAGAAACAGCTGTCAAATGGACCGCGGAGGGCGCAGTCAAAGGGCCTTATGGCCCGAGTATTCTGCGACGTTCGGGCTGACGTCACAGCCGGGGATATCATTGTATCCCGCAAAGTGCACGGGGTGACCCGTGAAGCAAGGTGGTCCCGCGGATTCGAAAAATTCGTCCTTGGCAGAGATTGCCAGGGACTTTTTTGATATGTTTTAGGTGCGAGACGCAAGAAAGGGGAGACGGCCATGAAGATCATGCCGGCGCTGGAGGAGGTCAGGAAGTACGCATCCTGCGGGAAGTACGACATTCTGCCCGTCAGCTGCGAGATCCTGTCGGACTTTATCACGCCCATCGAGGCACTGAGAAAGCTCAAGAATGTATCGACGCACGTGTATCTGCTGGAATCGGCCCAGGCCAGCGAGCAGTGGGGCCGCTATACCTTCCTCGGGTTCGACCCGAGCATGGAGATCACCTGCGTCAGGGGAGAGATGAAGGCGGGCAAGCTCCGGATGCACACGGACAACCCATCAAAGGTGCTGCGGCAGATCATGTCGGAGCACAGAAGTCCCCGCTTTGACTATCTTCCGCCCTTCACGGGGGGCCTGGTGGGGTACTTCTCCTACGACTACCTGAGCTACTCTGAGCCCACGGTACGGCCGCCCCAGGAGGATGCCGAGGACTTCAAGGACGTGGACCTCATGCTCTTTGACAGGGTCATCGTCTTCGATCACCTCCGGCAGAAGATCATCCTGATCGCCAACATGGACCTGAAGGACGAAGAGGTCAGCTACAACAGGGCCGTGAGGGAGCTGAAGCAGCTGCGGGATCTCCTGGAGACGGGCGAAAAGAAGCAGGAGGCGCCGGGACGGCTCCTCGGCGAGGTGCAGGGGCTCTTTGACAGGGAACAGTTCTGCCAGATGGTGGAGAAGGCCAAGCACCACATCCTCGAGGGCGACATCTTCCAGATCGTCCTCTCCAACAGGCTCTCTGCCCCCTTTGAGGGGAGCCTGCTCGACACCTACCGGATGCTCCGGACCATCAACCCGTCGCCCTACATGTTCTACTTTTCCGGGACGGATGTGGAGGTGGCAGGCGCATCCCCGGAGACTCTGGTGAAGCTGCAGGACGGCGTTCTTCACACCTTTCCCCTGGCCGGCACAAGGCCCCGGGGAAAGACCCCGGAGGAAGACAGGCAGCTGGAGGAGGACCTTTTACAGGACGAAAAGGAGATTGCCGAGCACAACATGCTGGTGGACCTTGGGCGGAACGACCTGGGGAAGATCAGCCGCTTTGGGAGCGTGACGGTCGAAAAGTTCCACTCCATCGAGCGCTACTCCCACGTCATGCACATCGGCTCCACCGTGCGCGGGGAGATCGCCGAGGGCAGGGATGCCCTGGACGCCATTGAGGCCGTGCTGCCGGCCGGGACGCTGTCGGGGGCGCCGAAGATCCGGGCCTGCCAGCTGATCGCGGAGCTGGAAAACAACAAGCGCGGCATCTACGGGGGTGCCATCGGGTACATCGATTTCACCGGCAACATGGATACGTGCATCGCCATCCGCATCGCCTACAGGAAAAACGGAAAGGTGTTCGTCAGGAGCGGTGCCGGGATCGTGGCGGACTCGGTGCCCGAGAAGGAATACGAGGAGTGCATAAACAAGGCCAGGGCCTCCCTGACGGCCCTGAAGATGGCAGGGGAGGTGCAGGCATGATTCTGCTCATCGACAACTACGACAGCTTTTCCTTCAACCTCTACCAGATGGTGGGCATGCTGTGCCCGGACATCCGCGTGATTCGAAACGACGAGATGACGGTGGAGGAGATCAGAGCCCTTCAGCCGTCCCGGATCATCCTGTCCCCCGGGCCCGGCCGTCCGGAGCACGCGGGGGTCATCATGGATGTGGTGAAGGAGCTGGGCGCGGAGGTTCCCATCCTCGGCGTATGCCTCGGGCACCAGGCGATCTGCATGGCCTTCGGTGCGACGGTCACCTACGCAAAGCGCCTCATGCACGGGAAGCAGTCGGAGGCCGTCTTCGACAGGGAGAGTCCCATCTTCTCGGGCTGCCCGGAGCGGGGCCTGGTCGCGAGATACCATTCCCTGGCCGCGGACCCGGACACGATGCCGTCCTGTCTTCGCGTGACGGCCAGGACGGAGGCGGGGGAAATCATGGGCGTGCAGCACGTGGAATACCCCATCTTTGGCGTCCAGTTTCACCCGGAGTCCATCATGACACCGGACGGGAAGAAGATGCTGGAGGCCTATCTCTTTGACACTTATTTTCAGCGCATCCGGCCCCTGTGAGCGGGCTTTACAGAATAAAAACAACAGATGGAGGAAACACAAATGATCAAGGAAGCCATTGTGAAGATCGTCAACAAAGAGGACCTGACCTATGATGAGGCCTATGCGGTCATGAACGAGATCATGAACGGGGAGACCAGCCAGACCCAGAACGCGGCCTTCCTGTCGGCCCTGTCCACCAAGAGCGCCCGCGCCGAGACCACGGATGAGATCGCGGGGTGCGCTGCTGCCATGCGCGACCATGCGGTGAAGGTGGAGACCGGGATGGACATCCTGGAGATCGTGGGGACCGGCGGGGACAATGCCCACAGCTTCAACATCTCCACCACCTCGGCCCTGGTGGCCGCAGGGGGCGGCATCAAGGTGGCAAAGCACGGGAACAGGGCCGCGTCCTCCAAGTCCGGCACGGCGGACTGTCTGGAGGCCCTGGGCGTGAAGATCGAGCAGAGCCCGAACAAGTGTGTGGAGCTCCTTCAGACGGCCGGCATGTGCTTCTTCTTTGCCCAGAAGTATCACACCTCCATGAAGTACGTGGGCGCGATCCGAAAGGAGCTGGGCTTCAGGACGGTCTTCAACATTCTGGGGCCGCTGACCAACCCCGGGAGCCCCAAGTATCAGCTGCTGGGCGTCTATGATGAATATCTGGTGCTGCCCCTGGCGCAGGTGCTCATGAGCCTGGGCGTGAAGCGCGGCATGGTGGTCTACGGCCAGGACAGGCTGGATGAGATCTCCCTGAGCGCGCCGACCACGGTGTGCGAGTTCCGGGACGGCTGGTACAAGTCGTATGTCATCACCCCCGAGGAGTTTGGCCTCACAAGGTGCACGAAGCAGGACCTGGTGGGCGGGCTCCCGGAGGAGAACGCAGCGATCACGCGGGCGATCCTCCAGGGCGAGAAGGGCCCCAAGAGGGACGCCGTCCTCATGAATGCCGGCGCGGCCCTCTACATCGGAGGCAAGGCGGAGAGTCTGAAGGACGGCATCCGCCTGGCAGGTGAGATCATCGACTCCGGCGCTGCCCTGAAGGCCCTGGAGAAGCTGATCGAGGTCAGCAACGCACCGGAGGCGGAGGCATGACGATTCTCGATCAGCTGGCGGAAAAGGCCGGGGAGAGGATGAGAAGTGCCAGGGAACAGGTGGGCTTCCCTGAGATGACGGAGAGGGCCAGGGCGTGCCGGCGGCCTTCCCATGCCTTTTCGGGGGCGCTCTCATCCCCCGGGCTCAGCTTCATCTGCGAGGTCAAGCGGGCGTCCCCGTCCAAGGGGCTCATCGATCCTGTGTTTGACTACATGCAGATCGCCCGGGACTATGAGGAGGCCGGCGCCGACTGTGTGTCGTGTCTCACGGAGCCGTACTGGTTCCTCGGCTCGGACGACATCTTCCGGGAGATCCGCGGGGCGATATCGCGCCCCATGATCCGCAAGGACTTCGTGGTGGATCCCTACCAGGTGGCGGAAGCACGGGCCATGGGCGCCGACTGTGTTCTCCTGATTGTCAGCATCCTGGGGGAAAGGCTCCTGGAGGAATGCCTTGCGCTGAGTGAAGCGTTTCAGATGGATGCGCTGGTGGAGACGCACGACGCACAGGAGATCGACACGGCCGTCCGGGCCGGGGCGAAGCTCATCGGGGTCAACAACCGGAACCTGAAGGACTTCTCCGTGGACTTTGAAAATGCGCAGCGGCTCAGGGACAGAATCCCGCCTGAGTGCCTGTATGTGGCAGAGAGCGGGGTCTCCTCTCCGGAGGACGTGAGCAGGCTCGCCCGCATCGGCGCGGACGCCGTCCTCATGGGCGAGGTGCTCATGCGCGCACAGGACAGAATTGCCATGCTCCGGAGCATGCGGGAGGCGGCCAGATGACGAAGATCAAGATCTGCGGGATGATGCGGAAAGAGGACATCGAGGCGGTCAATGAGGCGCTGCCTGATTACATCGGGTTTATCCTGCACTTTGAAAAGAGCCGTCGGAACGTGTCCGTGGATGCGGCGCGGGAGATGCGGTCGCTTCTTCGCAGGGAGATCCTCCCGGTGGGCGTCTTCGTGGACCAGCCGGTTGAGGTGATCGAACAGGCCGCCAGAACCATCTCTCTGTCGGTGATTCAGCTCCATGGCAGGGAGGACGAGGACACGATCCGGGCAGTAAAGGATGCGACGGGGCTGCCCGTGTGGAAGGCCTTCCGCGTGCAGAGCCCGGAGGACTTGGAGCGGGCTGCGCAGAGCCCTGCAGATGAGGTACTCCTGGACAACGGCTACGGCACGGGGCACTTGTTCGACTGGTCCCTGACCACGGGCTTCACGCGCCCTTTCATGCTGGCGGGGGGACTCACCCCGGAGAACATTCCGGATGCCATTGAGCGGCTCCGGCCAAGGCTCGTGGATCTCTCCTCGGGCGTGGAGACGGATGGGGCCAAGGATCCGGAGAAGATCCTCGCGGCGGTGCGTGCGGTCAGAGCGGCACGCTGAATTTCGAAAGGGTGCAGGCGCAGCTTGCAGGGTGATGATGACAGGCGGACAGCAGAAAAATCAGTCACCAGAGGGGAGCATGTGACGCTTCGGCGTTGCTGCTCCCTTTTGAGGTATTGTCAAAATGAGGCAAGCCTTCCATGGCCGGGAAGGTTACCTCTGGATTCGTGGCTTCATGGGCGCTGTCTTGCAGGGGAAATGCTTACATCCCGTCATTTTGTCGGAACTTGCAGTCAAAATGGGAGTTTCCGACGGTTTTGCCTGAGACTTCGGTCGGAAACCTGTTTTTTGAGGATGTTCCGACGAGAAAATGCTTGAATGTCGTCGGATACTGGCCGGTCAAGACTACGATCAAGCTGTGGGAAGGCGGGAATCATTTTGCGTACATACGAGCAAAGTCAGAGGACCGGTCGTTCTGGATGACCCGTTTGTCCAAACGAAATGATCGCCTGCAGATGGCAGACAGGCATCCACCGGCTTTCAAAGGCCCAATGGCAGTCTGTCCGCCTTCTCAGATGACAGGCCATGGAGAAATCTGGGATATGGAAGCCTTGCCACTTTGAGCTATACATGCGGGGAGGAGGATTCACGTCCAGGGCCCTTTAGGGAGGTGGGATATATATGGAAGAACAAGATCTGCATCGCAGAGGAAACTCTCGGACAATGTAAGGCCTGCTTCTCGGGGAAGCGGAAAGCGTTCAGAGGTATGAGCAACCTCTTTCAAGCAGTAGAGGTTGGTAAATCGCTGTGACCATTATACTTGTCCGGTATCATTCTGAGAGAGTTGACTGTAGGAATACCAGGATATGCAGAAATTGGAAAGAGTCATTTCCAAACCTGTTCCGTAGATGTACAATAGCATAGGATTACCAGAAGCAACAAACAAATGCGAAGGGGGCATCTGACATGAAGAAGCCGTCAAGATATTGTTTGTCACGGATATGCAGTCTATTAATTGTGATTAGCATATTCTTTTGCAATACATCTCTTGCCGCACCGTTTTCTTCTGATCCTGATGCGATTGAAGAAGCAGTCCAGTCTGTGCTGATGTTGGAGATAATTGATGGCTGTTACGGATACGCTGAAATGGCATCAAATTGCTACTTCAAATGGCAATGGTTGCTCAAGTAAATGGCAGTGGAGACGATGTGAGATACGTCCAGATCTTCCGGCTGCTTTCGCAAACCATGAATCCGGATTATGGATGAATGCGGATATGGAAAGAAATTACTGTGCGTTTTCAGACAAGAAATCATTCAAAAAGTGTGAGTTTCTACTTGGCCGGCGGTCACCAGCATTCTGTAGATCCTCACACTTTTTCATTGATGCATTCACAATATGTTTGTAGTCAATCAGCCTGATACTTCAAACGCGTTTCTTTCTTTGACTTCTCAGGATGTCATCCATGGAAGTCTGCCCACGGATTTGAGAGTTTTTCACTTTGGCATTCCAGACCAGATCAGTCAGAGCCTTGGAACGGCTGCTATGATTCTCAAACGCATACTGGTCTAACCGTTCCAGTGTGTCGGGACTTAAAGAAATATTGATTCTGACATTCATGTTATGATAGCCGGGCCAAAAGGTCCAGATCATGCCGAAATGGCACTTTGAAGCCCAGTTTTTCGCTTAAGTGTAATATGTTTCAAACTCCGTCACAACTGTCACAATTGTCATGATTTCGTCATATTTTTGAAATAATTTTGACAAGATTTGCAAACCGATCAAACCACTTTTTCGATAATTTTTGCGTGTTTTCTTGGAATATCATTGTAATTTTAGCTATATTGTGTTATAATTTCTTTGGTGTTAAAAGATGCATTCTCACACCAAAGAGGAGGAAACACAATGGTTGCTAATGGCTCCAGACTCGGTCAGCTGAGCATGTTCAGTGAGTTCTCTCTCATGGAGGAAAGAACCGTGAACTGGCTGGTCTCTACCTGGGCTTTCC
>JAFUBA010000221.1 GCA_017460395.1 Clostridia bacterium
CGGATCATTCATTTATCGTGGGGGGTAGCTATGCAACCATCTCACGAATCTCATCCGGCGTGACAGCAATATAAGGCTTCAGTTTCATCTTCCGCTTTTTGTCTGAGTAGTTTACGCGTGAAGCATCTATGATCTTCAAGAAGAAGTATTCGTCATCAGGGTAGCCATACCCATTTCTACGTATCGTCTTAATCTTTTGATTCACGCCTTCAATAATACCTGACGTTATGGGAAATGTAGCATAAGCAATTATACCCTTTCGGTGGTTCTCCAAGAGCTTGGCAAACCACAGGAAATGGTCATTCTTTGTGCTTTTGCACAGGCGGATGATCTTTGATATCTTCTTGCCCATGTTGAGTCTGTCCTTCCAGGTATCTCCAGTTGTGGTGTACGCTTCCTGTAGAGCTCCTTTTACGAGATCACAAGTAAGCAAGAGCTCGTTCTCTTTGATCAACGCTTCGTATCGATCTGATTTCCCACCTTTACGGAAGACCGGGGGTTCATTGAATATCTTGGATCCTTTTCGGTACAACTTCTTTTTCTTTGCATCCTCGTCAAGCTTCTGCAGGGTTGCTTTGGTCGCTTTGAGGATATAATTTGACTTCTTCAGGCTTCTCGCTGCCTCTACTTCACCAGCATCCTCCAGTCTTTTCTGCTCATCAATACGTACCTTCGTAATGACCTTGTCATTGAAGTTCTTTACAATATGGAAGTGGTCAAACACAACACGGATATGTGGGTATCGATCCTCGAAGGCTTCCTGGAAGTCAGAGTTCATATCACAAGCAACTGCTTTTACACCCTTCATCCATTCGTCGCCCACATGCTCAAAGAAATTATATACGACTTGCTTCTTCTTACCTCTTTGTACCCACAGAATATGCCTGGTTTCCAAATCAATAATAATGGTCGCATATTGATGCCCATTATGCAGTTTGAATTCGTCGATAGAAAGATAGGTTGATTGGGCTTCTGGCTTCTTCAGTTTCTCACCGTTTTCGGTATAGAGAGCTTTCAGACGTGCCATATCAATGTCCTTCACGATATTGATTCCAAGCCCTGTGATTTCAGATGTATCCTTGAGATTGAAGGTTGCTGACAGAAGCTTCTCCGCAAAAGTACGTGCTGGAATGGTGATTCGGTGGTCCTTGTCCTGAAAGGGCAGCTGGGGAGTCGTGGTGCATCCGCAGTTTTTGTCATTGCATAGATACCGCTTCCGTTCTGCCACAACAAACGATGGGGAATTGCCGATTGGAACATGCCGAAGCACAATGGGGTCTCTGCCTTTGCTGGTCATTTTCCCGCCACAGCGAGGGCAGGCCGGAGCATCGCAGGTTGCTTCACCGTAGAAGACAAAGTATGGGAACAGGTTATCGGTCTCCAGTGGGAAACTGTGTGTGTTACGGAAGCCTGGCAAATCAGACGGTAGTTTAAGAAAGGACAGGTCTTCATCGTTGGCCTGAGTGCTATTGATTCGCTGAACGGAATTGAGGAACTCAATCTCTGCATGGGGAAGGCCGATGATGCCATCGAGATGTCCGCGCATCTGATATTGCAGAAGTGCATCAAGGCATTCAAGCAGGAGATCACAGTGCTCCTGGTCTATCTCTGCATTGAGGATTAGTGCTGTCTGGCGGGACTGAACTTCACTCATGAGTCTACGTGCATCCCGGCAGTGTTTATCCCACTTCTGCTGCACACGCTCCCGCCGTCGCTTTTCAGCTTTCGACATACTGCCATCTGCCGGACTGTTGGGGTCAAAGTCCGGAAACATGTTTTTGTATGAAGATGTAGTGGTTGCGTCACCGTCACAATGGATCCGGTCCATAATTGTGGCGATATCTCCCAGGTCACATTTGATTCGGAGATCAGTCCTGTAACGCTCAATTGCTTCTTGCAGATCTGCAGCCACCAGATTATACTTCATACGAATCGTCTCCCCTTTATATTCTGTGATATGAGAGCTCACAGTAATAATGAGGAAACGATTCATTTTTTGCAAGGACCGATCCTGTACAAGACACGTACCAGACAAAGAATCACGAGCGTTTATGTTCACGCCGACTGGGGATGGGCCCCCAGGAGGCGGGAAGGATAAATGCGTACAGACTGATGTAAGGACGGCTTCGGTGGCGGTGGGAGGCCATACCTCTTCAGGCAATTACGCCAGAGCAGGCACTTTACGGATCACATGCGGATCATATAATCGATCGTCCGACCACGCCAACCCAGTTCGAAGGAGGCTTTCGTTTGGCGTGGTCGGCGCAGCCCACCCATGATCCGCATGGGATCAGTCAAGTGTCTGCGGCTGAGCTGCAACCAATCCCGGGTGGGCCGCTAGGCCGTCCCCCCCACGATTAATGAAAGGCCCGAAAATACTGCAGCAAAAAACAGGGGCCGGCGCAGGGCCCCCTGTTTCACATGGCATGCACAGACATCGATTTCAGCATCCCTGCAAAATCAGTGAACTGCTGTGAAACCGACGGCGGCGAAGACAGCGCCCGCCTTCTCGCCCTGCAGGTACTCAAGGAACTCCAGAGCCTCAGCCTGGTGCTCGCCTGTTTTGATCGGGGCAGCCGGGTAAATCACCTGCCCGCACATGTCCTTGGTGGCCGAGTCCACCACCTCAAGACCGGCACTGAAGGCGTCGGTCTCATAGATGATGCCGCAGTCCACGCTCTGCATGGACACCTGGGTGGTGACTTCCTTCACGTTGCTCCCGTAGGTGAGGACGCCCTTTCGGGCGAGCTCCTCCTCATCCAGGCCATAGAAGGCCAGAATCTTCTGCGTATACTGTCCCACCGGCACATCACTGTTGCCCATGGCAAGAAGGACATCGCCGCCGGTCAGTAACTGGGCCAGCTGATCAAAGCTCTCAATCCCTCTCGGATTTCCCTCGGGCACGCTCAGTGTGACCCTGTTTTCCAGAAGGTCCACCCGATGCGCGTGGTCCACAAAGTCGAGTGCCTCGCCCCCTGTGCTCTCCTGTGCTTCAGGATCCAGCTGGTTCATCTGCTTCTGTCCTGCCGAAATGAACAGGTCGCAGGCGGCACCCTCCTGGATCTGGGTTTTCAGTGTACCGGAGGAATCAAAATTGTATACCAGGTTGACCTCCGGATGTGCCGCTTCGTAGAGCTGCTTGATCTCCCCCAGAGTTTCGGTCATGGAGGCGGCAGCAAAGACGATGACATCCGTTTTCTCCTCAGCCAGGCTCAGCCCCCCTGCGCAAAGGAGGGACATGGACAGTGCCAGCAATGAGGCGATCATACGTTTCCAGTGATACATGTGACAGTTCTCCTTTTCAGAATCATTTTCTTTGACAGACTTTCTTTCTCCATTGTCTGTCTCTTACCTATACAGATTTTCACAGAATCCCGGAACGGATCTCTGAAATGAAAACCGTATATACCCGCAGGCCTTCTCTGATCCTTCCGGATCTTTCCGGGAACGGGTATAGAAAATGGCTACCTGAAAAGAAGGCGTGTATGCCCTGCGCCCGCAAACACATCTCCTTTTCAAACACGGAAGGTCAGTGCGTTTCCACAACTGGCCCTATGAAAAGGCGAAAGCCTTTTCACGGCCGGACAGCCACAGCTGATGCCAAGGCTGAAGGGCTCGGAGGTGTCAGGGGGTATTGTATCATGCCTGATTCCTGCGGGCAAACGCCAGCACAGCTGGCAGCAGCAAAACAGCTTGCCAATTCCATGCGGAGCGTCTATAATGCCTCCTGCATCTTTACTGCGCGTGAGACAGGTACGTTTGCCCCGGATTCAGTATCCCCATAAATTCAATTTCATTCGAACCTATTATTTTCTAATGGATGCAGGCTTCCCGGGGACGTCTGACCATGTCTCTCAAACACCGGAAGGGAGAAGAACACGCTTGTTCAATATCGGTTTTGCCGAGCTGATGCTGGTCCTGGTCATTGCCTTTCTGGTGGTGGGTCCAAAAGACCTTCCCAAAGTCGCCCGCTGGCTTGGCCGCACAGTAAAAAAACTGAAACAGCTGATCCGGGAGGTCAAGGAAGAAACCGGATGGAGCGAGCTGGAAGCTGAATTCAACGATACGAAGACCACGGTTCAGCAGACAGTGCAGCAGGCAGATATCCGAAAGGATCTGGAAGATCCCGTGAAAAAACTGCAGCAGGAGCTGCGGGATGCAAAAAAGGACGTGCGTTCCATCCAGAAGGATGTGAACGAATCCCTGAAAAAGGACTGATGATACCGGATCTGTTTCCGGGATGATGAGTCCACTGGTTTCCACAATGTAATTCTTACATAATGTAATCTATAAATCTTTTAGCAAAACGGAGGAAACACCATGCGTATTGGCACCACGGAAATCATTCTCATTCTGATCATCGTTCTCGTTCTCTTTGGCGGCGGCAAGCTGGCCGGCGTGGGCAAGGCACTTGGCAAGAGCATCAAGGATTTCAAGAATGAAGTGAAGGAAGACGCACCTGCGGAGGAGAAGACCGCCGATGAGCAGAAAGACTGAGGCGACCACTGAAACCACGGCGCCGCTGCTTTCACACCTTCTGGCCCTGCGTCATGTGCTGATCGTCTCTGCCATCGCGGTCCTGGTCGCCTTTTTCCTGGTCTTCTATCTGGCGATCGATCCCCTGATGAGCTGGATCGTATCACCGATCAAGGCCAGGGGCATCGAGGTCATCTACACCGCGATGTCCGAGGCACTGATCACCAAGTTCAAGGTGGCACTGATTGCGGCCGCCGTGGTTGCAAGTCCCGTCATCATCTTTGAGGTCTGGCAGTTTATCAAACCTGCCCTCTATGAGCAGGAAATCAGGACCTTCCGTCTTCTGTTTTTCATTGCTCTCCTGCTGTTCCTTCTGGGGGTCACCTTCTGCTACTTTGCAGTCTACACCCTGGCGGTGGACTTTTTCCTCATCCAGGGGGATGAGCTCGCCACACCCATGATGTCCCTGGACAAGTATGTGGGATTTCTCTTTGGGTTTATCGTGCCCTTTGGTATCGCCTTCCAGCTGCCGGTGTTCATCTACCTGACCACCCGCATGGGCTGGACAAACCACAAGCAGCTGGGCAGCATCCGGAAGTACGTCATCCTCGCCATTTTCGTCATCGCCGCCGTTCTCACACCCCCAGACGTGGTCTCCCAGGTTGCCCTGGGCGTTCCCATGGTGCTGCTCTATGAGATCGGTGTACAGGTGTCCAGGTTCACAAAGCCCCGGACGCCCGTGGAAACAGAGGATACGTAAGGCACTCCGCTTCTTATGAACAATAAAGTCTTCCCTGCAAATCCATTTGGTCAACGCCAAATGGATTTTTGCAGAGATCAATTTGCCCGGTCACACTTTTCCAACAGGAGATTTCTATGCGACTGATCGACACAAAAGATGCGGCAGGCCATGTGCTCTGCCACGACATCACCGTCATTATTAGGGGCGAAAAGAAGGGTGTCGCCTTCAAAAAGGGACACATCGTCACGGAGGATGACATCCCGGAACTGTTAAAGCTTGGGAAAGAGCACCTCTATATCTGGGAAAAAGATGAAAACATGTACCACGAGGATGAGGCTGCCGCCATCCTGCGGGACCTTTGCATGGGTGAGGGCATGCATGCCACCGCGCCATCCGAAGGTAAGATTGAGCTGATTGCGGACCTTGACGGCATACTCACCATCCGCCGGGATGCACTCCACCGCCTGAACAGTATCGACCAGATCATGGTGGCCAGCCGCCACGGGTTTACACCCGTCAGAAAGGGCGACAAGCTGGCCGGCACCAGGGTGATCCCCCTGGTGATTGAGAAAAGAAAGATGGAGATGGCCCGCGAGGCCGTGGGGGATACCCCCATTCTCTCTGTCCTTCCCTATCTGCCCCTGAAGGCCGGCATCGTCACAACCGGCAGTGAGGTCTACACAGGGCGCATTCAGGACACCTTCACCCCCGTCCTCGTGGAAAAGCTGAAGGAATACGGCATTGAGGTGGTCGCCCACCGCCTGTGCTCCGACGACAGAGGCATGATCACGCAGGCTCTTCTGGACATGAAACAGGAGGGCTGCACGCTGCTGCTCACCACCGGAGGCATGTCCGTGGATCCCGATGACAAGACGCCGGCTGCCATCCGCGACACCGGCTGCCGCATCGTGTCCTACGGAGCCCCCGTGCTGCCCGGTGCCATGATGATGGTGGCCTACCTGGGTCAGGTGCCGATCCTCGGCCTGCCCGGGTGCGTCATGTATGCAAAGCGCACCATCTTCGATCTGCTCATGCCCCGCGTGGCGGCAGGCGTGGAGATCACAAGGGATGATATCGTGTCCCTTGGCGAGGGCGGCCTGTGCCTGAACTGTCCCGTGTGCACCTATCCCAACTGCGGTTTTGGCAAGTAAAGGCGGTGGTCGAGTGGAAACCCTGGAATCTGCCCTGAAGCTGATCCTGTCGCACGTATCCCCCCTGAGGGACACCGAAACCCTGCCCCTCAGTCCTGCCCTTCTCGGCAGGATTGCTGCCAAGAACATCCTCTGTCCGATGCCCGTCCCGCCCTTTGACCGTTCTCCCCTAGACGGCTATGCCCTGCACGCGGAAGACATACAGTCTGCCTCCAGAGAGACGCCGGCCATGCTGCGCGTCATCGGGGAGGCGTGTGCCGGCTGCACCACGCACTTTTCCGTTGCCCCCGGGGAAGCCCTTCGCATCATGACCGGGGCCCCGGTGCCACAGAGCTGCGACTGCGTGATCCGGCAGGAGGATACGGACGAGGGTGAGGAGACCGTACAGATCTACGCCCCGGTACCCTCCGGCGGCAACATATGCCTTGCCGGTGAGGATATTCAGAAGGATGCCCTGATCGTGCCCCGCGGTGCCCGTCTGAACAGCGGGTATCTCGGCCTTCTCAGCAGCTGCGGCATCACGGAGGTCTGCGTGGCAAGAAGGCCTCGCATCGCCCTTCTGTGCACCGGGGACGAGCTGAAGCAGCCTGGAGAAACGATCGAATACGGACAGATCTACGATTCCAACCAGCTGGTCCTCTCCTGCCGCCTGATGGAGCTTGGCTGCGAGCTGATGCTGCTGAAGGCAACCTCGGATGAGCCGGACGAGACGGCCAGGGCTCTTGAGGGCGCCCTGCCCAAAGCGGATCTTGTCATCACGACGGGCGGCGTCTCCGTGGGCAAGCGGGACGTCATGCACAGGGCGCTCCCGCTGCTTTCTGCCACCCGGCTCTTCTGGCGCCTTGCCATGAAACCGGGAAGCCCCATGATCGCAAGCGAGGTGTCCGGCCGCCTGATCCTCTCCCTCTCCGGGAACCCCTTTGCGGCCCTGGTGAACTTTGAACTGCTCTGTGTTCCGGCCATCCGAAAGCTGATGGGCGATACATCTCCTCTGCCCCAGCGCTTTACGGCACCCCTGGCGGGTTCTTTCCCCAAAAAAAGCGGACAGCGGCGCTTCTGCCGCGCCTTCTTTGACGGACAGCAGGTCCATCTTCCCTCCGCCAACCACAGCAACGGTTCACTCTCTGGCGTTGAGACATCCAACTGTCTGATCGATCTTCCCGCCGGCACACCGCCCATACAGGCAGGCGAAATGGTGGAGGTGGTGATGCTGTGAATGGGCTGACGCATTTTGACGAGCGCGGTCAGGCGCGCATGGTGGACGTGACCGGAAAGCAGGAAACACACCGCACCGCCGTAGCAGAGGGACAGATCCGGGTGTCAAGGGAAACCATGGATGCCATTGTGCAGGGCACGGCCAAGAAGGGCGATGTGCTGGGTGTAGCCCGGGTCGCCGGGATCATGGGTGTCAAGCGGACGTCCGATCTGATCCCCATGTGCCATCCCCTGAACATCGGAAAAGTCTCCATCGACTTTGAATGCGACGATGAAAACTGCATCGTTCACTGTATCTGCACCGTCGGCCTCACCGGCCAGACGGGCGTGGAAATGGAAGCGCTGTGCGGCGTATCCACCGCGCTGCTCACCATCTATGACATGGTGAAAGCCATCGACAAACACATGGAGATCAGCGGGATCCATCTGTGCGAAAAGCACGGTGGCAAGAGCGGGGACTTTTTCTGGGAGGACGGCCATGGTTGACGATTTCTCCAGACAGATTGACTATCTGCGCATTTCCATCACCGACAAGTGCAATCTCCGCTGCCTCTACTGTATGCCGGAGGACGGCATGCCCGTGATGCGCCATGAGGAGCTCATGTCCTTTGAGGAGATCCGCCGGACCGTGTCCCTCCTGACGCCGCTCGGTATCCGCTTTCTGCGCCTGACCGGCGGGGAGCCACTGGTGCGAAAAGGCTGCTATACCCTCTTTTCCATGCTGCGGGATGTGCCGGGCGTGGAGGAAATGTCCATCACCACCAACGGTGTCCTGCTCAAAGGGCATGTGAAGGACCTGATAGACAGCGGTGTCAGCCGGCTGAATCTTTCCCTGGACACCCTCCGGCCGGGGGTGTTTGAGCAGATGACCCGCATCGGGAAACTCTCGGATGTGCTCTCCGCCATGGAGGATGCGATGAACTTTGGCATGGGCGTCAAGATCAACGCCGTGCCGATCCGGGACATCAACGAGGAAGACTTGATCCCGCTGGCAACCCTCGCCCGGGACAACCCCATTCAGGTGCGCTTCATTGAGCTCATGCCCATCGGGGAGGCAAGGCACCTGAAGCCAATATCTACAGAGGAGCTTCTGGCAAAGCTGGAGAACGCCTTCGGGCAGCTCTTTGAGGATCCAGAGACCCACGGTCACGGGCCTGCACAGTACGTAAAGCCTGCCGGATTTCAGGGCAGCATCGGCATCATCTCGGCCCTCTCCCATGAGTTCTGTGATCACTGCAACCGGCTGCGTCTGACCTCGGACGGTTGGATCAAGCCCTGCCTGAACCACGAGCCGACCCTGAACGTCAGAGACCTGATGCGAAGTGGTACCGGGGATGCGGAAATCCGGGAGGCACTCAGCCTGGAGATTCTGCACAAACCTGAGCGGCACGGCTTTCTGGATCAGCTTTCCGACCGCGAGGAGCGTCACATGAATCAGATCGGCGGATAAAAGGAGGACACATTGCAATGGATACAGTGAAAGGCACCATTCGAGCCGTCTGTCTCTCTGAAAAGCGGGGCACGGTCAAACAGAATGTCCACCGGGGACACCTGAAGGAAAACTGGGGCCTTGAGGGCGATGCCCATGCCGGCGACTGGCACCGGCAGGTGAGCCTCTTAAGCTTCCAGCAGGTGGAGGCTTTCAACGAGAAGGGCGGCCAGGTGAAGGATGGCGACTTCGGGGAAAACCTGCTGGTGGACGGCATCGACTGTGCCTCCCTTCCGGTGGGGACGCACCTTCAGTGCGGCGATGCGCTGCTTGAAGTGACCCAGATCGGCAAGGAATGCCACACCCACTGTGAAATTTACAAGCGGGTGGGCCAGTGCATCATGCCCACCCAGGGCATCTTTACCCGGGTCCTACGGGGCGGAGACGTTCAGGAGGGCGACGTGATCCAGGTGGTCGAATGAGCCCACTGTAAAACGGGATAAGATCAGACAGAGAGGAGAGCATAGCGATGGCAAAACCTTATCGCGTAGCCGTCATCACGCTGTCGGACAAAGGCAGCCGCGGTGAGCGGGAAGACAAAAGCGGACCGCTGATCCGCGAAATGGTGCAGGAGGCAGGCTATCAGGTGGTTCATGAGGTACTCCTGAGCGATGACAGAGATGGACTGAGAAACGAGCTGATCCGTCTGTGTGACGGGGAAATCTGCGACCTGATCCTCACCACCGGCGGCACTGGATTTTCCCAGAGGGACCAGGCGCCTGAGGCCACCTATGACGTGATGGAGCGCAATGCCCCCGGAATCGCCGAGGCCATGCGCTATCACTCACTCAGCATTACACCGAGGGGCATGCTGTCCCGGAGTGCCAGCGTCATTCGGAAAAAGACGCTGATCGTCAATCTCCCCGGCAGCCCCAAGGCCGTGCAGGAAAACCTGGAGTACATTCTCCCCTCCCTTGAGCACGGCATCGCAATCTTGGTGGGAGACGACGCAGAATGCGGTCATGATCATCATCACCACGGACACGAGCATCACTAAGCGATGAACCCCCTCCTGGTTGTCAGGAGGGGGTTCACATGCTTATGGCATCATTCCTTCTTCGCTTCCCCTTCCGGGAAGATGATCTTGTTGACGAAGAAGAAGATCAGCATGGACACACCGCCGTTGAGCACGGTGGTGCCGATGTTGTATACGGCCGAGGAGACATATTTGCCTGCCACCGCGACCCAGATGCAGTTGATGGAATTCACGATGCAGGTGATGACGCAGAAGGCAATGAAGTACCACAGAATCTGGTACCACACCTTTCCCTTGCTGCGAAAGACAAAGTTCCGCTGAATGGGGAAATTGATGCACTCGCCAATGAACATGGCGATCATGTAGGCCACAAAGTAGCGAAGGCCGCCGTGGGCTGCGTCATAGCCCAGAATATTCCACTTGAAGGTTTCGCCAAACAGCGTCATGTCGATGCCCGGCCAGCCGAAATCCGTCTCAGGAAGGTTCGTGAGCATGCCCGGCAGGAACTGCAGGATCAGGTACTTGAAGACCGTGATCAGATTGCTGACGATCACAAACAGGCCGCCCTCCCGGATCCACTTGGCTGCCTTCGGGTGCTTTTCCGCGAAGTTACTCCAGAAACTCAAACTCCATCACTCCAGTGCTTTTGCTCTCTTTGCGATTTTCTGCTGTTTGAAGAAGCCGCCGATCAGCTTGCCAAGCCCCTTGAAGAAGCCGATGGCATGTCCGTTAACAATGTCCAGGATGCCGTCGCACATCTTCTGGCTCATCATGCCGCCGGCCATCTTGCCGATGGCACGGATGGGCATGTTGTAGATGAAGGTCACATTTAGATCCGGTTCGCCCTTTGCGATCGACTTTTTCAGCATGCCGTCCAGCACCTTCCATACCAGGCGTGCCTTCAGACTCTTTGCGTAGTACAGCTGCGCAATGGCATCATTGGCCTGAATGGTGCCGCTCCACTTTCCATCCGGGATCTCGTGCCCGAGGAGCGTCTCAAACTCTTTGTCTGACACCTGCTTGATATGGCCGCTGAAATAGCTGGGCAGCTGATTTGGATCCTCGCAGCAGGGTGCTTCTGTTCCCTTCACCTGCACCGTGCCATTCAGACGGATGTCCTGGACAGATGCACCGATCAGGATGTCATATTCGCCGCCATCAATCTCAAACCGGCCCGTCTTGTCGTTCCAGTAGCGAAATGCCTTGTCGTCGAGGGGAATCGTGACCTCCCTGCTCTCCCCGGCCCGAAGGAAAACCTTCTGAAAGCCCTTCAGCTCCTTTGCCGGGCGGTACACACTGGGATGCTTTGCATGGACATAGAGCTGCGCGACCTCCGCGCCGTCCCTGTCCCCGGTATTCTTCAGTGTGAAGGTTGCCTGACTGTCCGTCACCTTCAGGTCGCTGTAGACAAAGGTCGTGTAGCTCAGACCGAAGCCGAATGGGAATGTCACAGGGATATTGGCCGTCTCATAGTACCGGTATCCCACATAGAGACCTTCCCTGTATTCCACGCTTCTCTCCTTTGCAGGGAAGTACGGCGCGGTGGAGCAGTCCTCGTATTTGACCGGATAGCTCTCGCTGAGCCTGCCGGAGGGGTTCACCTCGCCCAGGATCACCTTCAGTACGGCACTGGCGCCCGCCTGGCCGCAGAGATAGCCGTGGACCAGAGCCTGGCACTGATCCAGCCACGGCATTTCCACCGCCGAGCCCGCGGACATGACGACGATCAC
>JAFUBA010000222.1 GCA_017460395.1 Clostridia bacterium
AAACTGAATGTGTTCCTTCTCAAAGATCGCGGCCGCCAGGTTGTCCTGGGTTTTCTCAAATTCCCTGCGGTACTCCTCCTCGTGCCCATGGAGACAGACGCTGCGGACCTCCTCGGGTGTATAGCCATACTTGTCAGAAAAGGAGATGGAGAAGACTTGGCCGTCCTCCTCCCGGAGCGCCATGATGATGCCGTTCGTTTCCGGATTCCTGACACTGTACGTCACATACATTGAGCGCTCTCTACGTACAATCTCGTAGCTGCACGCAAAGTAGGTGCCGATTTCCCTGATCGGATCTTTTTTTCGGACGCTGGACTTCCTCTTTTCCTCCCGCCCGATGCGCTCCTTTACATAAGCGTGCAGGAGCCGGCTGTCCGGAAGTTTCCTTATCTCCTCCAGGAGGGCGTCTCCAATGGCACCCTGCTGATCCTTCGGCACCGAGTAGGGATAGTCAAAGGCAGAAGAGAGCACGTAGAACACAAAATTGCCCCGCACCCGCTCGCTCTCCCCGGCCATCAGATCCGAGAGAATGTACCTGACAGTATCCGCGCTCAGCGGCGTGTTCCTCACCATCTTCAGCTGGTCCTCCCGGCTGAGGGTGCGGATGTCCTCTGCTGTCATGGACATGTTCCTGAGAAGCGCATAGGTGTCGATCCGCATCTGAGGGGTGAGACGTTCCATGAACTTTGCAAAGATTTCCTTCACACCCATGATGGATACAGCGGCATCCAGTTTCACCGCCAGGTTCCGGACGCTCTCAAATTCTTTTTCGAAGGAAACTTCCTGTGCCTCCAGGATTTTCTCAAGAAACGGCAGGTCCGAGTCATTGATCTTTCTTGCCATGCAGCCGAAAAAGCGGAGCAGCCCTGTCCAGTCGGCGCGGTACTTGAGCAGGAATTCCTTTTGCCCATTCTCCTCATAGCTGCCCTTTTCCAGCTGCTTTACCGTTTTTTCGTATTCCTTCAGAAGCCGTTTCACAGATGCCCTGTTGGACCGGTACTGCTTTCCCCCGCCGACCACGATCCCCGCAAACTCGTCCGAGTCCAGAACAGCTTTTTTGTAGCCCGGATCCTCGAACGCACCCAGCAGCAGGTTCCGGTATTTTGTCTCCATCAGATGGGGTTCATAGCCATAGTAATCGTTCTGATCCAGCACCAGTTCATGGAAGTTCAGGTAGTATCTGTCGCTCTTTGCCTCCCGCACCATCCCGATGATATCCCGTACCTTCTCGATTTCCCCCATCTCAAGCGTAGGCATGCGAAAGGTGCTCACGGCATTTTCCAGTCTGGATTCCAGAAATAAAGATTTGTCCACGGCCTTTTCCGAGACCACATAGGTATGCTGCAGCTGCCCGAGACGGCGGACCACATGCAAGCCTGCCGTTTCCATGTGGCTGCAGGACCTCCTTCCACAGCTGCATTCACAATTCGTCCATCCATGTCCCTCTTCAGACACCGTGACGGTATGCTCGCCGTAAGCTGTCCTGACCTTTGCGATCATTCGACCATCCTCTGTGCTGATGGTCACAGAATCGTCGCGTTTTCCGCTCCCATAGCGTCCATAGCGCCGCATCTCATCGATACATTTCTGAAGCTTGCGGAGGTATTCTCCGTGTTCGAGTGTCCCGTCCTCATAAAAGCAGCTCGTGAATTTCCCCTTCGCTTCTTCCGTACCAAACTGAATACCAAACCCATGCCTGTTGTCGAAGGTGTACGCCCAATCATACCCATAGTACGCCATCTTTCGTCCCCCTCCGGATTCCTCTTCCAGACCGTATGTATTTCTCAAAACGCCTGCGGAGCACTTTGTTCCGCAGGCGTTTCTCACTGATTTTACAGATTTTTCAGGAACTCAGCGATCTTCTCGTCCTTGCAGTTCGGATAGAAGAGCTCCGCAAAATGCTTGCCGGAGATGGTTTCCTTCACAAACGCAGGATCCAGATCCTTCAGGATGTCCAGAAGCGGCCGATAGGTCACCTTCTTCACCTCGTCCAGGATCTTCTTGTTGCGCTGCTCGGGGACCACGCGCTCCTTCGGGTAGCCCTGGCCGTGGCCGAAGCCGAACAGCTGCTGGAAGATCATCTCCAGTTTCAGCTCGGCACCCCAGCCGAAGTCCTTGGCAAAGGGCAGGGCGACACAGTTGCCGTCATTGATCTGGGCGAACATATAACCGTCGGAGGGGTCCACCAGATGGCCGCACAGGACGCCCGGGAAGGAATTGCAGGCCAGCATGGCGCCCTCGCCGGTGCCGCAGCCCGTCACCACATAGTCCACCGCGCCGCTCTCCAGAAGGATGGAGGCCAGGAGACCGTTTTTCACATAGGTGAGCTGGCACTCGTCCTCGGCTGTATACATGCCATAGTTCAGGACCGTGTGGCCCATGGGCTCCACGACCTTCTTCAGCGTGGCCTCAATCAGGCTGTTCTTGGCAGCCTGGCTGTTTTCATTGATCAGAGCAATCTTCATGATGTGATCGTTCCCTTCGAGATTTCTTGGAATGTTGGACCGACAGGAAGCCCTGCCGATGCAGCAATCTTACCATGTTCCGAGACGGCTTTCAACATGCTTTTAAGGCCCATGAGCCTGCGCGTAAAGGGGCACGCCCAAAGGCGTGCCCCTTTAGTCTATTACGTCATGCTCTTCAGTTTCCGGTATCTTTCCTCGGCCAGGCGCCCGCCCTCCTCGAAGAGTTCCTTTGCATTCTCCGGGAAGGTGCGCCTGAGGGATGCATACCGCACCTCGCCGTCCAGGAACGATTCGTAGGGCACCGTGGGCTCCTTCGAATCCAGGTGGAAGGGATGATCAAGCGAGGGATTATAGCGGTACAGGTGCCAGTAGCCGGCCTCCACCGCTTTTTTCATCTCATCCTGCACCTTGTCCATGCCGCCGCGGATACCGTGGCTCGTGCAGGGTGCGTAGGCGATGATCACGCTGGGACCGTGGAACTGCTCCGCCTCGTGGATCGCCCGAACCAGCTGGGCATTGTCCGCCCCCATGGCCACCTGCGCCACATACACATGGCCGTAGGTCATGAGCATGCCGCCCAGGTCCTTCTTCGGGCGCTTCTTGCCGGAGGCCGCAAACTGGGCCACCGCCCCGATGGGCGTCGCCTTGGAGGACTGGCCGCCGGTGTTGGAGTACACCTCGGTGTCCACGATCAGCACGTTCACGTCCTCGCCGCTGGCCACCACATGGTCCAGACCGCCAAAGCCGATGTCATAGGCCCAGCCGTCCCCGCCGTACATCCAGAAGGTCTTCTTGCACAGCTGATCGCGGTAGCGAAGGATCTCCCGGGCAGCATCGTCGTCCAGCTTTTCGAGTCGGGAAACGAGTGCTTCCGTCGCCTTCGGGGAGGCGTCAAAGTCATCAAAGGAGGTGAGCCATGCGTCCATGGCCGAAATGGCCTCCGGGTCAGTGCAATTTGCCCGCAGCTTTTCCACCCGCATCCTCTGCGCTTCCCGCTGATGCTTGACCGACAGCACCATGCCGAGGGAAAACTCGGCATTGTTTTCAAACAGGGAGTTGGACCAGGCAGGTCCCTGCCCGAGGCGGTTCACCGTATAGGGAATGCCGGGCATGGCGGCGCCCCAGGCCTGGGAGCAGCCGGTGGCATTGGCCCAGTAGATCCTGTCGCCGTAGAGCTGGGTGAGGAGCTTGGCATAGGGTGTCTCCCCGCAGCCCGCGCAGGCCGCAGAGAACTCCAGGAGCGGCTGCCGGAACTGGCTGCCCTTGACGGTGTAAGGATCGAAGAGATCGTCCTTTTCCTGAAGCCCAAGCGCATACTCCCATGCATCGTCGGTGTTTTCCACCGCGTCCATCGCTGTCATGACGAGGGCCTTCTCCTTTGCGGGGCATACGTTTGCGCAGCTCCCGCAGCCCGTGCAGTCCAGGCGGCTCACCTGCATGGTGAAATGCAGCCCCTGCACCTGCCTGCCCTTGGCCGGGACACTCTCCAGGGACTCTGGCGCCGCCGCCTTCTCCTCCTCCGTCATGAGGTAGGGGCGGATCACGGCGTGGGGACAGACGAAGGCGCACTTGTTGCACTGCAGGCACAGATCCTTCTGCCATACGGGCACCCGCACCGCAATGCCGCGCTTCTCGTAGGCCGTCAGGCCCATGTCCATGACGCCGTCCTCATAGCCCCTGAAGGCGCTGACCGGCAGGTCGTCGCCCTTCTGGGCGTTGATGGGCTCCAGCATCTCCGTGACCACCCTGGGCACGTTGCGCTCGGGCTTTGGCGCGTCCTCGGCCTCCAGCCAGGAAGCAGGCACCGCGATCTCGTGCAGATGCTCGCCGCCCGCGTCGATGGCGGCAAGATTTCTTGCCACCACGTCCTCGCCCTTGGCAAAGTAGGTCTTTTTCGCGGCCTCCTTCATGAAGCGCACCGCATCCTCCACGGGGATGACGGGCATGAGGTGGAAGAAGGCGGACTGCAGGACCATGTTGAAGTGATTGCCAAGGCCCCGCTCCTGGGAAATCTTCACCGCGTCCATGGTGTACAGGCGAATGCCCTTGCGCGCAATCTCCCGCTTTTCCCTGGCCGGCAGGTGTGCCTCCAGCTCCTCCGGATTCCAGGAGCAGTTGATCAGGAGGATCCCGCCCGGCTTGACCTCCTCCGCGATGTCGTACTTTTCCATGTAGGTCTGGTTGTGGCAGGCCACAAACTCCGCCTGCTTCACATAGTAGGTGGAGCGGATGGGGTGATCGCCAAAGCGCAGATGGGACTTGGTCACGCCGTAGGACTTCTTGGCATCATACTCAAAGTAGGCCTGTGCAAACTTGTCGGTGTGGCTGTTGATGATCTCCACCGTGTTCTTGTTGGCGCCCACGGTGCCGTCCGATCCAAGGCCCCAGAACTTGCAGGAGATGACGTCATCCCCCTCGGGGCTCAGGTGCCTGTCCTCCGTGAGGGACGTACCGGTCACATCGTCCACGATGCCGACGGTGAAGCCGTTTTTCGGCGCATCCGACTCCAGGTTCCTGAAGACCGCCGCCATCTGGTCCGGTGTCGTGTCCTTGGAGGACAGGCCATAGCGGCCGCCGACGATCTGGATATCGCTTCTTCCGCGAAGCGCCGTGCACACATCCTGGAAGAGGGGCTCGCCGGCACTGCCGGACTCCTTGGTCCTGTCCAGCACGGCGATCTTTCTGACCGTCCCCGGCATCGTGTCCAGGAAGCGGCGGATGTCAAAGGGCCGGAAGAGGTGCACCTGCACAAAGCCGACCTTCTCGCCCTCAGCGTTCAGCGCGTCCACCACCTGCTGAATGCAGCCGCTAACGGAGCCCATGGCCACGATCACGCGCTCGGCGTCCTTTGCGCCGTAGTAGTTGAACACATGGTATTCCCGGCCCGTGGCCTCGCTGATTCTGCTCATGTAGTCTTCCACGATGTCCGGGAGCGCCGCATAGTCCGCGTTGCTGCTCTCGCGCACCTGGAAGAAAATGTCCGGGTTCTGTACCGTCGCGCGAAGCTGGGGATGCTCCGGGTTCAGGGCATGCGCGCGGAATCTCTGGAGGGCCTCCGTGTCCAGCATGCCCCGGAGGGTCTCGTAGGGCATCTGCTCCACCTTGTCGATCTCGTGGGAGGTGCGGAAGCCGTCAAAGAAGTGCAGGAAGGGCACGCGTCCCCGGATGGCGGAGAGGTGTGCCACCCCCGCCAGATCCATGACCTCCTGGACAGACCCGGTGCACAGCAGGGCAAAGCCCGTCTGCCGGCAGTTCATGACGTCCGAGTGGTCGCCGAAGATGGACAGGGCATGGGTACCCACGGTCCTGGCGGCCACATGCAGAACGCCCGGCAGTCTCTCGCCCGCAATCCTGTGCAGGACCGGGATCATGAGCATCAGGCCCTGGGAGGAGGTAAAGGTGGTGGCCAGGGCGCCCGTCTCCAGAGCCCCGTGCACGGCCGCCACGGCGCCGGCCTCCGACTGCATCTCCACCAGCTGTACCCGCTGAGAGAAGAGGTTCTCCTTCCCCTTGGCTGACCACACATCCGTCTTGCCCGCCATGGGCGAGGACGGGGTGATGGGATAGATGGCGGCAATCTCGGTGAACGCATAGGCGATGTAGGCCGCAGCCTCATTGCCATCCACCGTCACGTATACCCTGCTGCCAGGTTCTTTCATTCCTTGCTCTCCTCCTGTTGTCCCGTTTTCCCTGCATTATCCGGCGTTGCGGCGCCGTCCATCTCCACATGATAGAGTTCCGCCGCATTTTTCCAGAAGATTTTCTCCAGCTCCTCTTCTTTCAGGCCCATCCCGCACAGGTCCTGGATCTCCTCTTTCTGCGGCCAGAAGGGATAGTCCGTCCCGAAGAGCACCCTGTCCGCCCCGTAGCGGCGGATGACCGTCTTTGACCGCTCCGGTCCCAGCCAGTAGAGGGACGAGGAGCAGTCCACCAGGATGTTGTCGTATTTCCAGAGAATCTCGCTCGCCTGCTCCCACACGCTCCAGCCGCCCATATGGGCGCAGATGAGGCGCAGATGGGGGAAGTTCTCCGCGATGCGGGCCATGCGCTCGGGACCGGAAAAGTTGTAGCGCCGGTCCCCTGCATGGATGCAGATGGGCATGCGCTCCTCGCACATCTCATACACCTTCATGGCGCGCGCCTCGTCCGCCTCAAACTTCTGAATGTCCGGATGAAGCTTCACACCCTTGAGGCCAAGTGCTTCAATCTCCTGAAGGTCCCGCTCGTAATCGTCGCTCTCCAGGTGCATGGCGCCAAGCCCCGTCATCTCGCCCGGGTAGGCCGCGACCTCCCTTGCGATAAAGCGGTTGATGCTGCTCACCTGCTGGGGCGTGGTCGCGACCGAAAACACCACGAAGTGCCCGATGCCGGCCTCATGCCCGCTGCGCACGAGCTCTGCCGCTGTCCCGTCGAAGGGGTCACGGGGAAGCCTGTCGTAGAAGGCTTCCACCGTGTCCACCGCCTTGTGGGCGATCTTCTCAGGGTAGATATGGCAGTGTGTGTCAATGATCTTCATCATGCTGTCTCCACGCTGGCGGCCTGCTGCAGACCCAGCTGCTCAATGGCCATCTCGCGCATCTTGTACTTCTGAATCTTGCCGGCATCGTTCATGGGGAAGCCGTCGACGAAGGAGATGTACTTGGGCACCTTGTGCTTGGCCATGTGGTCCAGAACAAACTGCTTCATCTCCTGCTCGGTGGACGTCTCGCCCTCCTTTAAGATGATGCAGGCCATGATCTCCTCGCCCATCGCCTTGTCCGGCACGCCGATGACCTGCACGTCGGACACCTTGGGATGGGTGTAGATGAACTCCTCGATCTCCTTGGGATAGATGTTCTCACCGCCGCGGATGATCATGTCCTTGAGGCGGCCGGTGATGCGGTAATTGCCCTCGGGCGTTCTGCAGGCAAGGTCGCCTGTGTGCAGCCACCCGTCCCTGTCGATGGCCGAGGCCGTGGCCTTTGGCATCTTGTAGTAGCCCTTCATGATATTGTAGCCCCTGGCCACAAACTCGCCGATCACCTCGTCCGGGCAGTCCTCGCCGGTCTCGGGATCCACAATCTTGCACTCGATCTCGGGCATCGCACTGCCCACCGTGGACACGCGCACCTCCAGGGGATCGTCGGTGGAGGACATGGTGCAGCCGGGGCTGGCCTCGGTCTGACCGTAGACGATCACGATCTCCTTCATGTTCATCTTGTCCACCACGTCCCGCATGATGGCGATCGGGCAGGGACTGCCCGCCATGATGCCGGTGCGCATGTAGCTGAAGTCGGTCTTTGCAAAGTCCGGGTGCGAGAGCATGGCAATGAACATCGTGGGCACGCCGTGGAAGGCGGTGATGTGCTCATTGTTGATGCAGCTGAGTGAGGACTTGGGGGAGAAGTAGGGGAGCGGCAATATGGTGCCACCGTGGGTCATGGTGGCCGTCATGGCCAGCACCATGCCGAAGCAGTGGAACATGGGGACCTGGATCATCATGCGGTCGGCCGTGGACAGGTCCATGCGGTCGCCGATGCACTTGCCGTTGTTGACGATGTTGTAGTGGGTCAGCATGACGCCCTTGGGGAAGCCGGTGGTGCCGGAGGTGTACTGCATGTTGCACACATCGTTCACATCCACCGTGGCAGCCATACGGCGCACCTCCTCCATGGGGGTGCGGCTTGCGTACTCCAGGGACTCCTCCCACGTGAGGCTTCCCTCCTGCCGGAAGCCCACGGTGATTACGTTGCGAAGGAAGGGCAGCCTGCTTGCATGCAGGGGCTCGCCCGCCCTGGTGTTTTTGAGCTCGGGGCACAGCTCGTTGATGATCTCCCTGTAGTTGGAGTCGCGGTAGCCCTCGATCATCACCAGGGTGTGGGTGTCCGACTGGCGCAGAAGGTACTCGGCCTCGTGGATCTTGTAGGCCGTGTTCATGGTCACGAGCACCGCACCGATCTTGGTGGCGGCCCAGAAGGTAATGTACCACTGCATGACGTTGGTGGCCCAGATGGTCACCTTGGTGCCGGCGCGCACACCGAGGGAGATGAGGACCCGCGCAAACTCGTCCACATCGTCCCGGAATTCCCGGTAGGTCCGGGTGTAGTCGAGCGTCGTGTACTTGATGGCCAGCTGGTCCGGGAAGGCCTCACACATGTCGTCCAGGACCTGGGAGAAGGTCTTCTCGATCAGCGTTTCCTTCTTCCACAGGAACTTGCCTGTACCGGCCCTGTTCCTGTAGTAATGCCTGCGGTTGAGCCTGGTGCCCTCAAAGCGCTTCATGACGGAGGTGAAGTGGGTCAGAATAACCTCCGGATCCTCAAGGCCCGGGATCCAGGCGGGGTTCCAGAGAAGGGAGATAAAGCCGTCATAGTTGACGGACCTGAGGGCGTTCATCACGTCCTGCAGGGGCAGCTGACCGTCCCCGACAAGCTCCGGCGTCACCTCATCGGCCCGACGGAAAAAGTCCGTCATGTGCACATGGCACACATATGCACCGAGGTTCGTGATGGTCTTCTCGCCATCCTCCCCGCCCTTCACGTTCGTCTCATACACGTTCCAGCAGGCGGCCAGACGGTCGTCCGCAAAGCGGTTCAGAAGATCCCGGAGGCGACCTGTGTCCGCGTAGGGACCGGAGGACTCCACCAGGAAGGTGACGGGCGTGTCCGCAGCCTCCCGGAGAATCTTTTCAAGCGAGGTGGCGCATGCATCCTGATCGGCGCAGTCCGTATGCAGCACGATGCTGCGGACGTTCAGGTTCCTGCACACCTCCATGCAGTCCCGCACTTCCCGGAGGAAGCCTTCCTCCGCAAAATCGCCGCGGGCGGTGACGCACGGGATGGACAGTCTCTGCTCCGCCAGGGTGCGCCGGGTCACGGCGGCCAGCTCCGGGTTGGCGGGGCTGTTTTTCTGGCGAAAGCGGGGGGAGAGAATATCGTAGAGCTCCACGCCCGCAAGACCCACGTCTGCGGCCGCACCGCAGGCCTCGGCCCAGGAGAGGGCTTCCCAGTCTTTTAAGGAGAAGGACAGTTTCAACGCTTACACCTCCTCGTAGACGATCTTGTTCAGGGCGCTGATGTAGGCCCGGATGGATGCACCGATGATGTCGGTGGAGATGCCGTTGCCGGAGTACAGCCGCTCGCCGGAGCGCAGGCGGACCAGTGCATGGCCCATGGCCTCGTGGCCCTCGGTGACGGCCTGGATCTGGAAATCATCCAGCTCGTAGTGGTGTCCGATGATCTGCTCGATGGCCAGGAACGCGGCATCGATGGGGCCATCGCCGACGCTGACGCCGCGCAGCTTCTCCCCGTTCTTCTCGAGGGTCAGGTTGGCGGTCGCGGTGATCACGTTGCCGGAGTTGATCACATAGCTCTCCAGGCGGTAGGTGGCGGGCACCTGCATTGCGGTGGAGGCTACGATGGCGTCCAGCTCCTTTGTGCCCACAAAGCTCTTCTTGGCGGCGACCCGGCGGAAGGCCTCGTAGACCTTTGCATTGTCCTCCTCGGACAGGTCATAGCCCAGCTGGCGGACCACCTTCACGACCTCGCCGATCTCATCGCCCGCATCCAGGCAGACATTGCTGAGCTCTGCGCTGACGCCAAGGTCAAAGCGGGAGGCACTGCTCTTCTGGCTCGCCTGCTCGTTGAGCTGCCAGTCGATCTGCTCCACGATCCGCTGGAGCTCGGTGGTGCGAAGTCCGGTCGAAATGCCGAGATCGTTGCCGCGCAGGCGAACGAACTGGGCCATCTCGGAGAGGGTGGGCAGCTCGCCCGCCACGGCACAGCACTTCACGCCGTCCACGCCCATGGCCACGGTCTGTGCGGCGCAGGCAGCTGCCATGTTCATGCCGTTGTGCACCTGCACATACCATTCGGCCTTGGCAGCCTGGGCCACGCGGGAGCGCACGGAGGACACAAAGTCCGCAAACTCACCGGGCATCATGACGCCGGCTGTGTCGCACAGCGTCACATGGTTGGCACCCTCCTCCAGGGCGCTGGACACCACCTCGCACAGGAAATCCTTCTCGGCGCGTGTAGCGTCCTGGCAGGTGATCTCCACATCCTCGCACACGTTCCGGCACTCGCGCACCTTGGCGCGTACGGCCTCCACGAGGGCCGGCGCCTTCTTGTGGGCGCTGTACTCCATCTGCACGGGGGAGACGGGCACGGTCACATTGATGCGCGGATGCCGTGCATCCCGGATGGCGCTCCAGGTGTCCTCGACGCTTCCCTCGCTCACATCCACGGTGCCGGACACGGTGCCGCTGACCATCGCTACGATGGTCTTCACGGCCAGGGTGTCGGCCTTGCCGCCGGTGAGGGCCGGCATTTCGATGGCATCCACCTTCAGCCGGTCCAGGCTCCTTGCAATCTCCAGCTTCTCCCTGAAGGTCAGTGTGGCGCCGCGCAGCGTCTCCGCTGCTTTCAGTGTCGTGTCGATGATTCGGACAGTTCGCATAAGCTTTCTTCCTCCTGTTTGTCATGTAGGTCTTTCGTTTTCCGGCGCTGACCAGGGAGAACCGGCGGGAACAAAAAAACCAGAAGCCATATTGGCTCCTGGGACGATTCAAGATCGCGGTACCACCCGGATTGCCGCACGCATGCGGCCTCTCTGCAGCGCTCCATCAAGCGCTCTGCCATGGTCACGGGGCAAACCGGATTTCCTTACTGCTTTTTTCGCGTTCAGGAAATCTGCTCGGGCAGGAGACTGCCATGCTCTTTCGCCCACCGGCTCACACCGACCGCCGGCTCTCTGGAGGGGATCAAGATGGCTTAGTGCCGTCATCGCATTTGAGTGATCATATAATCCGCTGCACATCTCATGCGCAGCGGAATCAAGTCTAGAGCATAACTCCATATAAGTCAACGCATCCAGTGGATGGTTTTCTGTCTTTTTGCTGTTTTTATGCCTGAGGCGGCGTCTGTGCCTTTGCATCCCTCGCCTCTTCCTTCAGGGCGCGAAGATAGCGCAGGAGGGCATCCTCCCAGTGGGGCAGACGGTCAAAGCCGGCATCGTCCAGGGACTGCTTGCTGAGCACCGAGTTCTGCGGGCGCCTTGCGGGGGTGGGGTACTCGGAGGTGGGCACCGGGTGCACCCGGCAGTTCAGGTGAGCCATCTCCATGATGGTCTCCGCAAACTCGGCCCAGGAGCACACGCCCTCATTGGTCACGTGATAGATCCCGTACTTTTCCGTGTGGATCATCTCCACGATCTTCTCCGCCAGGTCCCTGGCATAGGTGGGAGATCCCACCTGGTCATTCACTACCGAGATGGAGCTCTTCTCCTGCCCGAGCCGAAGCATGGTCCGGACGAAGTTCTTCCCATGCACGCCGAACAGCCATGAGATGCGGACGATAAAGAAGCGGGTCAGCTCCTCCAGCACCGCCTGCTCGCCCTGCAGCTTGCTCAGGCCGTACACGCTCAGGGGCTTCGGGCGGTCGTACGTCTCCCACGCATCCTCCCCTTCGCCGGAAAAGACATAGTCGGTGGAAATGTACAGGAGCGCGGCACCAATCTCCTTGGCCGCACGCACCAGGTTTGCCGTGCCCCGCCCGTTGATGGCAAGGCAGGTCTGTACATCCTCCTCCGCCTTGTCCACCGCGGTATAGCCGGCGCAGTGGACGATCACGGTGGGGCGGCAGGCGTAAACGAAATCACGCACCGCATCCGGGTCCGTCAGGTCAAACTGCTCCCGGTCCACGCCGATGCACTCGATGTTCTTCTCCTTCAGTACATGCATGACATCCCAGCCAAGCTGACCCTCGGCACCTGTCACCATTACCTTCATGCCTGTCCCCTGCCTCCGTACATATGCTCAAAGTAGTTCTGGTACTCTCCGTCCAGAATGTGCTGCCACCAGTCGCGGTGTTCCAGGTACCACTGGACCGTCCTGTGGATGCCTTCATCGAAGGAGGTTTTCGGGAGCCAGCCAAGCTCATTGTGGATCTTGGTGGGATCGATGGCGTAGCGCTGGTCATGGCCCGGGCGGTCCTTGACGTAGGTGATGAGATCCTCGCTCTTGCCGAGCTCGCGCAGGACCGTTTTGACCACCTCAAGGTTTGTCCGCTCGTTGTGGCCGCCCACGTTGTACACTTCGCCCTCTCTGCCCTGGCGCATGACCAAGTCGATGGCGGCGCAGTGATCTTCCACATACAGCCAGTCGCGCACGTTCTCGCCCTTGCCGTAGACCGGCAGGGATTCATCGTGCAGGGCACGGGTGATCATGAGGGGAATCAGCTTCTCCGGGAAGTGATAGGGACCATAGTTGTTGGAGCAGCGGGTGATGCTCACGGGCAGCTTGAAGGTCCTGGCGTAGGCCTGCACCAGCAGGTCCGCGCTTGCCTTGGAGGCAGAGTAGGGGCTGGATGTGTGCAGATGGGTCTCCTCTGTGAAAAACAGATCCTTCCGGTCCAGGGGAAGATCGCCGTACACCTCATCCGTGGACACCTGATGATACCGCTTGATGCCGTATTTGCGGCAGGCATCCATCATGGTCTGGGTACCGAGAATATTGGTCCGCAGAAACAGGCCCGGATCCTCCACGGAACGGTCCACATGGCTCTCCGCCGCAAAGTTCACCACGATGTCCGGGTGTTCTTCCTCAAACAGCTTTTCCACCCCGGCCCGGTCGGTGATGTCGCCGCGGACAAAGCGGAAAGCAGGATTGTTCATGGCATCCTGGAGGTTTTCCAGGTTGCCGGCATAGGTCAGGGCATCCAGACAGACGATCCGGTCCTCCGGATGATGTTCCAGTTCATAATATACAAAATTGCTTCCGATAAATCCGGCGCCGCCGGTCACAATGATGGTCATGTTCTGTCTGCTTCCTTTCTTCAGGGTCCTCAAAGGACGCACTCTATGCAGTGGGATTATACCATGTCCTGAAGAAAAACAAAAACGGACCATGCCTGTTAGGGTGAAGACGCTGAGATTTCCACAATCATCCGGGAATGCAGATTCTGCGCGGGTTTTCCACCATTTTTATTGGGAAAACCCGAAAGTTCTCCACATTTTCCACATGGTTTTTCACAGTTTTTCACGATTTTCACAAAACAGATGCGTAAAACACCTGGCTGTCGCACGTGAAAAACATCTGTTATTGCACGAATGATGGTTCTCTGGCGAGAAAATCGTACAGTGACACAGAAAAAAACTGCGGCCGTCCGGGAGTTCACAGCTGTGAGATATGCTCTATTCACCTGTTTTTCCACACCACATCTGTGGAAAATGTGAAAAATGTGAGCATCTGCACAAGGAACATGTGGATTTCTTCATCGTTTTCCACATCCGCTGTCGTGCCTCAAGAGCAATCAGCACTGAGCCGCACTGCACACAATCTGAGTTGGAAAACCCGGCACCGCAGATGCAGTGCCGGGAATGTCTGGTTATTTCCTATTCGTCTTCACGACCATCGTGTTTCTTTCCAGATTGCCATGTAGAACATCTTCATGTCCATCATCATCTGAGCATTGTGTCCAAGAAGGCCGTGGGGTCCAGTCAGGGAGATACTGATTGATCAATCAGTAATCCCATTTCGTTTATAAACCCGATGAATACTCACTGAAGGGATTTATCCTTCAATTCATTGGATTATGAACAGTCGGGCGGAATCAAGGACTGCATTGCTTCCGATTCATGGGTGATGGTGGATGAAACAAACCTTACCGCACGCGGTATTGATAGCGATAAACGGTTCTCGTCTCAACCTGTTTGGAGCTGCTTTTCTCAATGGCTTCGTTGGACCAAGCGCTCCAATCAGACCAGGTTTCTTCCGTTTTGATGGTGCGTGAACGATAAGAATAACCTGTTCCAGATGAATAATTCTTAGTATCACTGTTATAGAATGATATCCCATACTTGGAATCCGCCGTCCACTTTTTGGAGGTATTCGTGTACCAGCTTGCGTAAACACCCGTCAGAGTGGACGGGTTTACGGGCAGCCAGAATTCCGTCCACGCGCTGGATACCGTTCCCTTGCAATCGTAGCATGCGTTTGTCCCATGGACCGGCATGTGGAGACCGCAATTGGTGCACACATAATAGTAGTATGGCCAGACCGTAGCGGTGCGCTCCTCTCGAAGGTTCGGATCAGTTATAGTTTTCTTCACTTTATCGTAGGCAGACCATGCACCCCAATCGCTGTAGGTCAAATCCGTAAGCTTATCACGGTATCTGTACTGCACCGCGGTTTCCACGCGCAGGGTATTGGTCGGCGTTACCTGAAATTCGCTCCACTCTGTCCATGAAGACCAGCTTTCCGGAACAGAGGTGCCACGTTTTACCACATATATGTATTGCTCATTGGCATACTTGCTGTTGAATACGGAGCCCGTTTCAGCGATGATATACGCATTCGGGAACGCGTCGGAGGCGATATCGCGGTTTATCGACGTATTCATCATGATGATGCTAACGCTTGGAAATGCTTGGCTTCCAATCTTGGTGACGCTGTCGGGAATGATGGCAATCCTTGCGTTTGTTCCAGCGAATGCCTCATCCTCAACTTCCTTCAAGCCCTGAGGGAGGCGCAACGTGTGATCACCCAGCGCAATGACATTATTAAAATAGGAAGATATCTCTCTGCTGTCCGCCGCCACGTTGAAGGAGCCATCTGTTGGGAAGGTAAGGGTATGGGAGCCATAGTCAACCACGACATCGAGGTCGTCATAAGGAGATGTCAGGCTATAAATGGACGGTTTGTATCCTGGATCATATCCATTGCTCGTCTGATATTCCAGAGAGAATGGGATAGCCTTTCCTACCTCGAAAACATCATAGTACACATCTGTGATTTCTGTGGGAGGTAACCCATTCACAAACAATGCCGCTTCTGTGACATTCGTTTCACATCTTATGGTTACTGAATCCTTGAGGCCATTATTCGACACGACAGAAATCTCCGCTTCACCCGGATATCTGGCGGTGATCCAGCCTCCGTCTTCCACCGTGATGCAATTTGGGTTGCTCGAATACCAGGTGAATGTCGTACCCAAGTCCTCGTTATGAACATAGGAAGTAGTTGTATACAGCAACAATTGCATTCTGTCGCCTGCGATCATCGTTTCCGGCGGATCAGAAATTGACATTTCCGTTAACCCAACAAACACGGCAACAATATTGGTATCCATCGCAGGCATAGTGAACGTGGTTTCAGCTGCGGTGTTATCCTCAAACTCTCCGTATTCAGCGGTCCAGAATGCGAAGAGCATGCCATCCGGCGCGGTGGCCTTCAAGGTGATTTTATCGCCGGCATAATATTTGCCTTCTACCGAGGTATTTACCTGGCACAGAGCATTATCCGCACTGACGGTCAGGGAGAATTTTATTGGCACGAAATTGGCGGTCACGGTTGCATTTGACGCGGGCATGGTAAAGGAGGTGATACCTTGAGTCGGCGCGGCAATGGAGCCCGCCGTCGTCGTCCACTTATCAAAGGTATATCCCTCCTCAGGAATAGCCGCAATATTAACCACGTTGCCGGCGGTAAGCTTCAAGCTTCCCTGTGCATAGTCAGAGCTATCTCCATAGAGGGAACCGCCCTTACCTGCTTTCACATTCAGGGTATACTGGGTGGACGTACCTGAGGGGGTATAGCTGGCGATTGAGGAATACACGGTTTCCTTGTCGCTGGTATAGCTATAAAACTTATAGTAATACGTTACGCCGGGAAGAAAAGAAGATATCGTATCGAAGGACGGGCCTTTATAGAACGCGACAGTACCGTTCGTTGTGGAATCGGAAAGAGAGGCCATCGTATTGATTTGGCCCACATCCTGCCGGAAAGCCACACCACTGTGGTTCGTCCGTGTAGCAGCCTGCACCTTGCTTCGATCGGTGGAAACGAAGCAGCCAACCTCCAGCAACGTGAGGGATTTACTCCATTTCACGGTGCCGTTGAACAGACCGTAACCACTCTTGTTGATAGACAGCTCGCTCCACGTCGTGGTGGACGCCGTTGTTTTCATCGACTTTACATCGGATGAATAAAAAACGTAGGCAGTGTTGGTTTTGACTAGCGCGCCGAATTTGTAATAATACGTTTTACCAGGAGTCGGGGTAATGCCTGTGCTGCTGAGATTGAGCGTTTTTTCGGGAACATAGTAATAATCAAGATCCTCAGCGGCATGTGGTGTGGCCTTAGCAGTATATTCATAGCTGTGAGCAATACCTCCGCCCGAGAGCAGGCTGCCCGAAATAGAAGGATTGGCACCGCGGACGACTTCCACATCCTCATCCGCGAAGAGATAGAATGAGATGGATGGATAGTCGCCCGTCGCATACTGCAGCGCGGCGTTTACGAGCGGTGGCGCGTAATAGAAGGTAGGGGAGAAGCTCGCATTGGTTTTCGTGACTGATTGCGGATTTATATTATCCCACACACCAATCGTTTTTATGGGGTTCCTCGTGAATACAGCGTCCACCACTATGTCGTTAGACGGCATGGTGAAAGTCAGGGTGGCATTGGTCGGGTCACTTAGAGTGACCCCCTCAACCTGCCACTTGGAAAAGGTAAAGTTTTCTGCGGGGGAAGCCTTCAGCGTGATGGTTTCTCCTGGGGCGTGGGTGCTCCCATGGCTGGCGCCGGAGACGGTTCCCTTGATGGTGCTACTGCTTCCGCTGAGGAAATTCAGCTTGAATCCATTTTTATTGGTGATCCCCGAATAGATGTATCCGCCACCCTTTACCTTATACCAGGTATTCCCGGCGCTGTTGATGACGGAACCAACCACCTCCACACTTTGGCCCGTCTTTACGGACTTGATCGCCAGCGATGCGCCATAGGGATACGCGCGAATATACAGATCGCCATTTCCCTGAACCACAGTCAGAGTCTCTGCTTCGTTGGAGGCGTTCGTGAATTTGCTCCAGCCGGTGGTGCTGTAACGGAAAAAGGAGACATTAGAATAAGGAGACTTGACCTTGGTTTCGACCATCGCGCGATACTTTCCGCTGTCGTCGAAATACCCTGCGTTTTGCTGGATCACTGTTACCGTACCGGAGGCATCAACCGATTTTACGATGGCCCAATGCACAGATGTATTGATGCGGATAATGTCGCCTACCATAGGGGTCGAAACCTGTACAAACGATCCACCACCAGACAGCACCTTGGGCACGGCAGAGGTAGAGACTAGGTTATAGATTGTAACGCCGAACACATCCTCGTAAAATTTATGAGGATATGCAGCACACGCATATTTTGCACTTGAATTGTAGCTGGATGTATTGGACTTTTTCTGCGCTGCGTTGTAGACATTCGCAACCGTTTTATTCGTTGACCCGATCCGAACGGTCATGGAATCGATGGTCACATCGCTCGTTTGCGAAGAGAGCAGCACATAATTTGTTGACGACCACCAGTTGGCTGCCAGGGTTGTTGCAGGTATGGACAACATGACAAGGATGAGAAACGCATAAAGCCATCTATTCTTCCTGTCTCGTTTCATTTTCAAGCGCCCTCCTTAATATTCACGTGAGTGCTCTCGGAAACTCTAGAACGCTTATGCCATAAGGGCTCTGAGAGCACGTTTTTTTGTTCTCCCCCCACGGTTCTGGTGTTAATGTTCGCCTACGTTTTGCGGCAAACTACCCCTTGGAGTCCGTAAAAGGGCTAAAATTACACTTTTCTTGAATATCCTTTGTCGAAGCCAAACATTGAATCTATACTCTCAGTTTCACCATGCCTATTTGTTTTATCTCACTCCAATCCCATAATTCATCACCCATATGAGGCGGAGTACATAGTTCAACCGTATGCGTATGCGTGTCCTCGCCCCTACTCGGATACTCCTATGTACACCCCCTTTATAGCTACCATGGATACCACTGAAAACGTGTGTAGGCACAGGAGAGAGCATATCCATTCAAAGAATGATTCTCTGTGACATCCCGCCCCAGATGCGCCCGCATTTGGTACCATATATCATGGTTTAAGATTCTTGAAATACAAGATTCCAGACATTTGGTTCGGTGCGCCTTTTTCTAGTTTGGCCGCATGAAACCCTCGATTGTCTGGCCACTGAACTCCTATGATTCTGCAGCGTGTCGAAATGAATGAGCCTAAGAGCTCGTTTTGAGTTCGAGCATCAATTCAAATGATACTTGCTATGGTTACGAATGATCGCTCCCTTCCGGGAGAGATAAGATAAGATTGAGAATGTCTGATATGTTACCGACCTGCTGCACGGTTCAGTTTTCCCGTATAACATCGCGTATTCTACCCCCCCCCGAATCATCTGTAAAGAGTTACGAATCGGATGTTTCATCTATCAAGACAAAAAAACAAAGCACAGACTGAGCTCCAAAAGGCGTCCCTCAGAATCTTTCAAACAGCGGAAAGACTTTGTGAGATCATCTGAGACTCATCTGTACTTTGCTTATGTATGAACTTTTTCCTGTGTCACTTACCGCGGAAGACTCTCTCTTCCGGGGATGCCGCCCCAGGTCCGGATCCTCTCCCGAAGAAGACCCGTATCCATATCCTGTACCCGCGTCTCCTTCGACAGCGCGGCCGCAATCCCCGCTGCCTCCCCGAGCGCCATGGCCGTGGGCGTGATGCGCGCTGACGCGGCCGCCTCATGGGTGGCGCTCACGCACCTGCCGGTCACAAGAAGGTTTTCGAGTGTCTCCGGCACCATCACCCGATACGGTATGTCATAGCCCTGCCACTGGGTCATCTGTGTCCAGGCAAGGTCTTTTCCCAGCGGATCGTGGATGTCCATGGGGAACCCGCACATGGCCACGGCATCATCAAACATGGCCCCACGAAGGACATCCTCCGCCTGAAGGGTGTACAGGCCCCTGAAATGCCGGCTCTCCCGCACCCCGATGGTCGCCCCCGTCTCCACAAGGAAAGACGCTTCAAAGCCGTCCACGTGGTTTTTCAGGAAATTCAGAATCTCCCGGACCTGCCGCCGCCCTTCCATCTCGGCCCGCGTCATGTCCATGGCATCCGTGCTCCTGCACTGGATCACCCGACCCATGTTGACGATCACCTCGCCCTCGCGCACGCCCTGGAAAAATAGCACCCGGTCCCGCGGGAGCGTCAGTTCGCCCCGCGCCCTCGCCTGTTCCACCTTCTCGAAAAAGCCCGAGACCGCAATGTAGGGCATCGTGTCCCAGTCATCCCGGAGGACAAACTGACTGGGGCTGCGGCGCATAAAGCTTCGCACCTTTTCAAGATCCACCCCGCCAAGCTTCATGAGGAGGGTCATGGGCTGGGCCGCCCCGTCACTTGGCCGCCCCTGCGTAAAGGGCACGCCCGATGCGGCCGCCAGGTCCCCGTCGCCTGTAGCGTCGATGTATACAGAGGCCCGGGCCTCCGTCTTTCCGGCCTTTCCGGCCATGGTGATCCCCTGAATGCGCCCGTCTTCCACGTGCGCTTCCATGACCAGGGTGTGCAGAAGGGGCGAGATGCCCTTTTCCTCCCGCAGAAGGTCAAAGTAGACTTCCCTCAGGGTTTCCGGCTCGATCGGGGTGATCGTCTCCGCGACCCCGAGGGGATCCGGGATATGCCCCAGGGTTCCTTCTTTCTCTCTGAGCCTTTCCACGATCTCCTGGGCCAGGCCCCTGACCACCTGCTGCCCGCCAGCATGAAAGCCCATCAGGGGACAGACGAGGGACTGGGTGTTGGAGCCCCCCAGGAGCCCGGTCTTTTCCACCAGCAGCACCCTGGCACCTTCCCTGGCTGCCGCCACGGCGGCACACATACCGCTGGCACCGGCACCGGCCACTAGGACATCAAAGCGTTCCATGGACTGCCTCCTTTTCCCGTATAACGAACATCTTAAGCATTCACCCGGATCTCCGCCTCGAAGGTGCGCCTCCAGGGGAGCGAGACCGTGTAGTCCGGAAGCTGTCTGCGCGGCCAGATCTCCGGCAAACGCGCCCGCATGAGCTTTTCCAGCAGATCCTCTGCAAACCCTGGCTCCCGGAGGTGGTACACATCCTCCCCCCGTGAGGTCAGCTGCCGCTGCAGCTCATCCCGCACCTCTCCCTGATAGCACAGATCGTCCAAAAGACGCTCATTCAGGAACCGCTCGTTGCGGGCGTTTCCCATGTCATCGCTCAGGATCTGCGCCAGGATGGTGCCAAGGGCGTTGGATGCCGTGTTCCAGGCGGCATAGCCCCACAGGTCATCCGCCCTTTTCATGGCAGGGATCAGCCCGGTCATCCCGCCGTTTGCCCGCACCACGTCCAGGAGATAGACCCGATGGCCCGATGCGATCAGGCGGTCCATCTCCTCTGCGCACCCGGCAAAATAGTTCACATCTTCCGCCTCGTGCCCGTGTCCTTCCCCTGCGTCCCTCGCTTCCCCATGCTCGGGGCAGCAGATGCAAAGCGCGATCCGGCTGCTTTCATCCTCGCAGATCCCGATATCCCGGCAGGCGCTCTCCACGTTCCCGGAAAACGGCCGGTCCTCGTAGGGCGCGATGAAGTCCTTCTGACCAAACCAGCGGATCCGAACACCCAATGGTGCCCGGTCGCCCCACATGGCCTTCATGGCCAGCAGCATGCCACCCTCATCCGCGCCGTTTCGAAGAAAGACGGACGTGTTCATCCGGCTTCCGGCCAGCGAGCAGATGCTTTTCTGGTCCCGGGTCTGGAACCCATAGAGGCGGCAGTCCTCCTGGAGGATACTGAGGGAGGAGACAAGCCCCTCCTCCACCAGGGACACGGCCTGCAGATGGAGCTTCAGGTTCCGCGCCCGCACCCGGAGAAAGCCGTCCAGCACATACGGCGGGATCTCCCGCCGCGCCTCCTCCGCTGCCCTCCGGTCCTCCTCGCGGCCCTTACTTTCGTACCTGGCCATGAGGCAGGTGTAGCGGTCGAGGGCCTGGTAGACGGAAATGTCGCCGCGCGACAGGGCCGAGATGGAGGAGCGCATGAGCACGGAGGAGAGATACACCCGCCTGTGCGGGTGACGGGAGAGGATGTCCCGCAGGGCGCTCAGGCGCTCCAGAGCCTCTGCCTCGGTCACATCAGGTTCCCTCGATGCCAGAAGGCTCCCGTACAGGAAGTGGTCCAGGCTGATGACCGCCGCATCGCATGTTTCCAGCGTCTCTTCCAGAAACCTTGCGCTCTCCCGAAAGTCCGCCGGCACCCGGATGCGGTCCATCTGGTGTTCCTCAGGCAGGACTGCCTTCCCGCCCGCGTGCAGGATCAGCTCCCGCACAAAGCCTGTATTGCAAGGCCGCGCATCCAGTGGCAGCAGTGCAATCTCCATGTTTTCGCTCATCCCTTCATTTCGATCGCATCAATCGCGCGCCGAAATGCCCGTATGGCTCGCACCATGCTCTCTTTTTCTCTTCCTGTCACCACGGCACCGATCATGACACCGGCGACCCTGCATTTTGCGAGGATCGGCACCTCCTCGGGCAGGATCGCCCGCTGGGTCGGCACCACGACCGGGACGGAGACGCTCCTCGTGATCAGGTGATAGCGCACCAGATCCCGCATCGTGAGGGGCTGTCCGTACTCGCTCCCCGGCATGATCGACGCCTCCAGCACATCGCACCCGAGCCCCGGCATCTGCCGGATCTCCTCGAGGCTGTAGCTCCCGTCGCAGGCCGCCATGAGCGGCACGCCGCACAGGAGGGCGGATGCCGGCATGTGGTGGGCATAGACGGAGTAGAAGGAGAAGGGCAGCTCGCTTGCCGCCTCAAGGTCCCGGCGCACCGCCTCGGGACTCCCGCCGGGTACAAGGCCCATGGGCCCCTTTCGCTCCCCCAGCATCTCCCGGAGTACGGCTTTCTCCTCCTCGAAGCTCCCGAAATGCGTGCCGCTGGCCCTGTGCTCCACATTGATGTGCACCTTCACCACATCGGCACCGCTATCAAAGGCCGCCCGGCAGAGCTCCGGGCTGTTTCCCGGAAGCGACATGATCAGCACCGGCCGCCCGGTTCGCTGCGCCGCCTTCAGCATATGCATGTACTCATTGTCTGCCAGATTGTTTTGGATGATCTGATGATCTGCGATATTTTCCCCATAATTCCCCATCTTTTTCTTCCTCCCTGAGCTTTAACAGGACCAGATGGAACCAGCGAAGCTCCGCCATCACGGCGCAGTCGGGAGAAAAGTCCTCCCCGCAGCGCGCAGGTGGCACCACGCACGCTTCCCCCAGATCCTCCCGGTCCGAAATCATTGTTTCAAGATTTAACAGGCGGAGAAGCTCCCCTCCGCTTCCCTGCCCTGCCATGCCGTCTTTTCCGCGCAGCAGCCGCCCGTCCGCCACGATCCCCGCCTTTTCGGGGGCATCGCGGTAGAGGCATGCAAAGTGCCTGAGACCCTTCCCGGCCCCAAGGACCATTTCCGCCATGGTCCTGGCATTGACCCTGTGGTCCATCGCGGTGACGGCGGAGGTCTTCTGCCGGATCTCCTCCAGAAGACCGGTCAGCTCTCCATCCATCGCGCCGGTGGTGCCGATCCCGACGGCCACCAGATCACCGCCAGCCGCCTGCAGGGCCCTGTCCGTGGCAGCGCGGAGCGCCTCCCTGGCGCCCGCATCCGAGAGGGACTGCGCGAAGGATTCCTCGCACGCGCCGTTCAGGCGCTGAAGGGTCACGCGAAGCACGTGATCTGTCACCTCAAGCCCCGCCACGAGGCCCTTTCGCCGGGAGAGCCCGTAGACATCGGGCCGTCTGCCGCCGGTGGACTGCAGGCTGCCCTCGCTCTCCACGTATCCCCTGATGTCCAGGCGGTTGATCGCCTCCGACACCGTGGACATGCTGAGACCGGTATGCTCCACGAGCTCCAGCTTCGTCTGCGGACCGAGGGTGTAGAGGGAGAGGAGGACGCGCTCCATGTTCTCCTGCCGGATCGCCGTCGCGGCGCCTATGCCCTTTTCCTTCTTACCGCCCGCCATCCTCTGCCTCCCAGATCATGGTGTCCAGATGCAGAAGGTGCGTGGCCTGAAAGATGTTCTGGGTGATCTCCGGGTTTTCGTCCTCCAGCTCCTCCATGAGCCCCAGGATCCCCGGATCTCCATTGGAAATGGGCATGGCCTCCAGGCGGCAGTACCTGCCAAAGAGCGCGATGTCCCGCCGCCGGATCCGAAGGAGCGGCCGGATGAGCCGCGCCGTGCCAGTGAGCGGGGGCTCCATCGGACGCATGCCCTGCAGTTTTCCCTCCAGCAGCATCCCGCGAAGCACCGTCTCCGCCGCGTCGTCCATGCACTCCAAGGATGTCCTGGCCGTGAAGGCCGCGCCATCAAGTTCATGAGGATTCAAAAGGCCCTCCGGGAAAAAGGGCTGCAGCGCATCCAGGTCTTTTTCCGCAGTGAAGACCACCTCGAATGGAAACTCCGAGTGGCGCTGCAGCTCCGCCATCAGGCGGCCGAGAAGCACCGAGGACGGGTCCAATTCTACCTCCACCAGAATGCGGTCGTGGGGGCGGATCAGCGCATACTGCCTCGCGGCCGCGATGAAGGGGCCCCACAGACGCTTTCTGTGCGCCTTCAGGATGGCCCGCTGCGCAAGCGCGGCGCCCGTATCCATTTCATTCATGCAGCCTTCCCTCCCCGCACGCTCCGGAATTCTTCCAGTGCCGCTCTTCCCTGCTCCGTCACGGGCTTCACCCACCTGCCGCTTTTCATGTGCAGCTGCATGAGCACAAAGCGGATGATCTCATCTGCGTAGCAGCAGGCAAACACGATAAAGTACGAAAGGTGCCACCGGATCCCGGTGAGATACACGCAGGGCACGACCATCAGGAACATGAAGGTGATCTCCAGGATCGTCCCGAACGCCGCATCCCCGCCCGCGCGGTAGATGTCGTTCTG
>JAFUBA010000223.1 GCA_017460395.1 Clostridia bacterium
AAAACGCATCCGGACTGGATGCGTCTATCTACAAACTGAGTGCGTGCCTGATCAGATACAGTTCTGAATCTCTTCCATGGCACTGTCAAAACTTTCCCGGTCCAGATGCCGGGCGAGGATCCGTACGGCCTGCAGAAGTCCCACCAGCACGCCGCCCTCTGAAGTGGTTTCCGTGGAAGCGGGGGCTTCCTCAGAAGGCGCACTTTCTTCTGAACTTACACAGGAGGGAACTGAGGCAGAAGGAACATCATCTTCAGGTTCGACCGTTTCATCTGGTGCGCCATCAATTTCAGATGCGGCGTCTTCCAGGGGAGAGGATGCATCGCTGGCGGCGTCGGGGGTACTTTCATCCGGCCTTGTGCTGGTTGCAGACTCTTCTGCAGGAGCATCTGCCTTCACGGATTCTTCCTCATCATAGATGGGATATGTCTGGAGGATTCTGCTCAGGAGCTCTGCAGAGGGAGAGCCCGTACCAAGCTCCAGCTGGGATATGGTGTTTCCTCGCACGCCAAGCGCATCTGCGAAGGTCTTCTGGGACATACCATGGCGCTCACGATACTGACGGATCTTTGCACCAAGATCCTTCGGCACATCGATCTTTCGGGAACTCTTTCTGGGTTCGCCCTGCGCGGAGGGAGCTGCCTTCGCATTCACAATGGGCTTCACTGGCTGTTTTTCTTCTGTTTTCTTTCCGGAGGCATTCTTATTGGAAGGCTTGCCGTCAGCAGACTTCTGCTTCGGTTCTTCCTCATCTGTCCTGGAAAGCGGCTTCGGGGCGGGAAGCTCACCGTCAAAAGGTGAGGTGCCATCAAGGCCTTTCAGCCACTTGAGGGGGACGGAGAAAACAGTCACGATGCGCTCGAGCCAGGTATCCGACGGAAGCCAGAGTGCCTGCTCCACGCGGGCAACCGTGCCGCTGGAGGAGAGAATCGTATCGCCAAATTCTCTGCGAGTCATGCCATACTTCGTGCGAAGTTCTCTCACGCGCATGGCAACATCAACCACATCAACTTCCGGGACATCGGTCTGTTCCCAGGCCTCAGGATAAGCCTTTTTCAGGGTCTCGGTGAGTGCATCTGAGGGAACGGCTTTGCCTTTCTCCAGCTTCTGGAGTTCTTCCGTGGTGATGGAGAGAGAAGAGGCAAAATCTTCATTTGAAAGTCCGGACAGTTTGCGGATCATGGTGATGCGGTTACCCATAGTGAATGTGATTCCCTTTCTTTTATAAAAGTATTTTATGCTGAATGAAGTGGCATTTTGAGATAGAAGACATGATTTGGTCGTGAATGTATACAGAAAGAGTATAGATCAGAAGAAAGTTACAGTCAAATGCTTTCAAAATACTTTTGTAGGTTTCACGTAGAAAAAGGCATTGTTTACAAACAGGGATTGCCAAAGCTGAGTGGATTTTGTATAATGGGGCAGGTTTAGAAAGAACCAAGGAGGAGTCTCCCATGATTCAGATTATTGCAGGAAACAAGGGATCCGGAAAGACCAAGAAGCTGATTGACATGACCAACGCCACCGCCAAGGAAGGCACGAATGATGTGATCTTCCTCGATGATGACAACAGGTACATGTTTGACATTGACCATGCGGTCAGGTTCATCAATGCAGGTGAGTATCATGTGCATACCCCTGAGATGTTCGTGGGCTTCCTGAGCGGTATGCTGAGCCAGAACTTCGATGTCGGGTACATCTTCATCGACGCGTTCATGAAGCTGTGCAAGACCGACCTGAACGAGAGCGCCTGGCTCTTCCAGTCCATGGAAGAACTGTCTCAGAAGCACAATGTGAATTTTGTGCTCTCTGTGAGCGCGGATCCCGCGACCATGCCTGACTTCGTGAAGCAGTATCTGATCTGAGGTCAGAAGGGCAGGGTCCTGTTTCCAGAGAAAAGACAGCAGGAACACTGACGGGGACAGGCTAAGTCTGTTCCCGTTTTCTATTGAAAGTAAGGAGGTAATACCCATGTCTTACTTTTCAACTCGCGGGGGAACCTGTGTGACAGCAGCCCAGGCGATTCTCAGCGGTATTGCGGAGGATGGCGGACTGTATGTGCCGTCCATGTTCCCTCAGGTGGATCATGAGATGCTCCAATCTCTGACCACCATGGACTATGCAGCTCGGGCAGTCAAAATTCTCTCTTTGTACCTGGAAGATTACACGCCCTCTGAAGTGGAGGAGGCCGTCCGGGAAGCATATGGTCACGACAAATTTGATGTGCCTGAGATTGCACCCGTGAAGGAGCTGGATGCCAACACAAGCATTCTTGAGCTGTTCCATGGGCCGACGCTGGCCTTCAAGGACATGGCTCTGCAGCTTCTTCCGCATCTGACTGTGCAGGCTGCACGGAAGATGAACGAGCAGCGGGAGATCGCGATCCTCGTGGCCACCAGCGGCGATACAGGCAAGGCGGCCCTGGAGGGCTTCCGCAACGTGCCCGGTACCAGCTGCACGGTCTTCTATCCCCTCGACGGCGTCAGCGATGTGCAGCGCCTGCAGATGGTGACGACCGACGGAAACAATACACGCGTAATCGCGGTGCGCGGAAACTTTGACGATGCACAGACCGGCGTCAAGCAGCTGTTCACATCTGAAAGCTTCAAGGAGAAGATGAATGCAGAGGGCAGGACACTGTCTTCCGCGAACTCCATCAACTTCGGCAGGCTCGTACCGCAGATTGTGTATTACTTCAGCGCCTATGCGGATCTTCTGTCTCAGGGGAAAATCGTGCTGGGTGAGAACGTGAACTTTGTGGTGCCCACAGGCAATTTTGGTGATATTCTTGCAGCCTATTATGCCAGGTGCATGGGCCTGCCTGTACAGAAGCTGATCTGCGCTTCTAACCGCAACGACGTCCTTACAGAGTTCTTCGGTACCGGAACATATTCCACGCATCGCCTGTTCTACAAGACGATGTCTCCCTCCATGGA
>JAFUBA010000224.1 GCA_017460395.1 Clostridia bacterium
CACGGCACGCTCGAGAGGACGCAGGGCGGCCGACAGGGTCCTTGTGGTGAGCGTGCTGTCCAGCCGTCCGTCCGGGGCAAAGGAGACGCACCATTCCGGATCCACAAAGGTGTAGGAGAGGTAGGACGCGAGGATGCGGGCCGACAGGTACTCGCCTCTGCTGAGCATGTAATCGGGGGAGGCTCCCTGAAAGAGGGCGGCACGCACGGTGTCCATCTCCTGAGTAAGCGGGAATTCCAGGTTCAGCTCCAGGACGATCTCCTGGAACCTTGACTGGATGGCCTGAAGCTGCCCCTCTGCATCCCTGCCGGTCTGAGAGTTTTCCCATGCCTCCATCAGCAGGTCCGTGACCTTGATGTCGTCCTCTGTGCGCTTGCCCGGTGCCGATACCACGATAAAGCGCCGAGACGGGTCTGACAGGATGATGTCCCGCACCTTACGGAAATGCGCCGCATCTGCAAGGGATGTACCGCCAAACTTGGCCACAACCGTCCGCATGAAACACTCTCCTCCAAGATTTCAGATGATCATAGGCTTGCAGTATATGAAAAAGGCCATGGATAGTAAACAGCGCGCAGACACAGTTTCCTGGTGTCTGCGCGTCTGTCTTATGCGCGTTTCGGTTCCGGCTCCACGGGGAGATCGGGCTTTTCCGGTTTCAGGAGAAAGAGCCTGGCCCTCGCGGGATGTGCGGTCTGCGGTAGCGGCACGATCTCCGCTTCCTTCTGCTTTTCGCTCTTTTTGCTCTCCTGCTTTTCTGGTTTCTTTCCGGATTTTGCCTTCTTCTCCGCTTTCTTCTGCGCCTTTTTACCGCCCTTTTTGGGTTTCTCGCTCTTTGGTGCGGCCTTGACTTCATGCTCCGGCGCAGGTGTCTGCACCGTCATGCTGGAGGCGATGGCGTTGCGGCCAAGGAGCGTGCGGGCGGCAGGGGAGGGGGATGACATGGACGCGCGGGCGAGCGTGGGGTCTGCCTTTCGCGTGCCCGCGGGCGGAACGACGAGACCGGTCCCTGTCGTCTTGATGGCGCCCGAGCGCACCAGGGCATACTTGGCGCTCATGGGTCCGATCATCTCATAGAGGACGGAGGAGGAGAGGATGATGGTGTTGACCAGCATGCCGCTCTCGGGCGGCAGGATCCTCTGTGCCAGCACGGCCAGGCCGATGCTGACGCCTGCCTGGGGAATGAGGGCGAGGCCGAGGTACTTTGTGACCTCGTCGGGGGAATGGATCAGGCGGCAGCCAAAGTAAGCGCCCAGGTACTTGCCCACGATGCGGATGGCAAAGTATGCAACTCCAATGATCCCCACCGTGGTCAGGGCGGAGATGTTGAGGCGCATGCCGGAGAGGACAAAGAACAGCATGTTGATGGGCGGCTGGATCTTTGCCACCTGCTTGAAAAGGGTTTTGTCGTTCTCTACGTTCACATACGTAGCGCCCAGCACCATGCAGCCAAGGAGCGGGCTCACATTGACCATGGCGCAGCCGCCGGCCAGAAGAAAGATGAAGGCACAGGTGAGCACCATCCGGTGGTCCGGGGAACGACCCTGCAGGGACACCACCAGCAGCCGCCCCAAAACATAGCTGATCAGCAGCACGCCAAGGTTCGTGGCAAGGGGTGCCAGCATGCTCAGCCAGCTCTGGGCCGTGTGTTCCTGCCCGGCCGCGATGGCGGCACACACGGAGAAGGCCAGAAGGGCCACGGCATCGTCCAGGGCGACCACCTGAATCAGGGTATTCACGAAGGGCCCCTTGGCATGGTACTGGCGGATGGTCATGAGGGAGGAGGCAGGCGCCGTTGCGCTGCCGATGGCCCCAAGAAGCAGTGCCGTGGACAGGGGCAGGTGAAAGACAAAGAGCATGGTCAGCGTCACGAGCACGGCCGCCACCAGGGCTTCCAGGAGCGTTAAGAGGATGATCCGTCCGCCCTGATCCCTGAGGATATCCAGTCGCATATAGCGCCCGACGCCGAAGGCGATCATGGCGAGGGCGGCGTTGGTGATGAAGGACATGTGGGCGGTGATGTCCGGCGGCAGAAGGTTCAGGCCCCACGGGCCGATGGCGACGCCTGCCAGAATGTAGCCGGTGACGTTGGGAAGACCAAAGACCTTGGACACCCTGGACATGAGAAAGCCGGAAAGCCAGATCACGGCAATGGCAATGAGGACCTGGGCCTCGAGCGTCAGGGAAGAAAAATAGGTAGACAGTGTCACCTTTCAGCACCACCTTTCGGCACCTGATGCACATGACACTCCGGAGCTGAACACGCAGGAAATGGAAAATGAGGTCGATTGATTGCCTGAGCGCACATGTGTAAGGGCATCTTATCACATTCATGTGTGAAGTCAATGTATTGGCTGAAGTGCGAATATGCAAATTGCCCGGCACGATTGCTGTGCCGGGCAAAAATGACTTCCGAAAAGGGATTATTCGCCGATGGCGTCCTGGTAGAACTGATCCATCTCCTCGCGGGTGGGGAAGGTGGCAATGAAGACCTCATTGCCCATGGCACCGGCGAGGGCGTCGGGCATGCGCAGACGCATCTTCATGTGGGAAGCATACTTCTGCTCCATCTGCTCGTTGGAGACGCGGAAGGGGCGGCCGTCGCGTCTGCCTGCAAAGGCACAGAACTGATGCTGTCCGGACGGGAAGAGGGAGGAGTCATAGGCGATCATGTCGGCGTAGATCTTGTAGACATCGGTGGAATTGGCAAAATTCATCATGTCCGGGGAGAAACCGCCGCAGGGCCGCATGTTGACCTCCAGCGCCACCACATCACCCTTTTTGCCCATGCCCTCCTGATCCTGGAGTAGCCGGAAGAACTCAAAGTGGACGAAGCGGTTCTTCACCTCAAAGGCCTTTACCGTGGCACGGCCGGCACGGCGGGTGTCCTCCGGGAGATCCTTGACGATATAATAGATGGAATTATCGTTATTGTTGACGATGTCCATGACCGACATCGGGGTGACATTGCCGGCCTCGAAGATCGGGTCTCCCTTTGAGTCGATGATGGCATCGTAGGACTGGATCTCACCATGGATGAACTCTTCCATGATGTAGGGTACCCCGGGAATGCGGGTTTCAAAGAAATGATCCAGGTCCTCAAAGGCGGAGAGCTTGTGGGTGTCAGAGGCGCCGACGCCGTTGTCGGGCTTGACGATGACGGGGAGACCGACCTCGTGCATGAAGGCAAGGCAGTTTTCCCTGTTGTCCACCAGGTGATAGCGCGCCGTCGCAATCCCTGCCCGGTGATAGTATTCCTTCATCTGGCTCTTGTACTTGATCCTGGGCAGGTCCTCCTCCTGGAAGCCGGAGGTGATGTGGAAGGCGGTGCGCAGACGGGCATTCTGCTCCAGCCAGTACTCGTTGTTGCTCTCCAGCCAGTCAATGGGCCCATAGCGGAAAATGAAGAAAGCGCAGGCCCGGTACACTTCATCGTAGTTTTCGAGGCTCGACACCTTGTAGTACTCATGCAGGCTGTCTTTGAGCTCCGGCATGAGTTCATCATAGGGCTGATCACCGATGCCGAGCACCCGCAGCCCGTTCTGCTTCAGCTCTTTGCAGAAGCGCCAGTAGTTGGTGGGAAAATTGGGCGAAATGAAGACGAAGTTTTTCAACGTAAGTTCCCCTTTCAAAAGGCAGTCGCCTGTCTGCGTGAACGCAGAGGGGCGGACCTGACCATTTTAGCGAATGGCGGTGAATCATCAAGAAAAAAGGCGGGCAGGCTCGGTATTTTTCTCGTATTTCCTGCAGGGCTTCTGAAACTTTAGAATCCATTTCTCAGCAAATTCTCATGGATGCCTAAAGGCTGTTTAAAGACACAGCGCATAATGCGTGCTACAATAGAGCCATGCCAGAAAGGCACAGAGGGTGCCGGCGGCATGGTGATGAAATGGAGGTTCAAGATGTTCGCTCTTCTTTTTCTTCCCTTCCAGCTGATGGCCGGGATGTTTTCTATGGTGTTCTCTCTCGTGGGAGGTATCTTCCGCGGCATGTTCCGTATGAGTGCCTCCATCATCAGGTCCATGTTTTCTCTGATGTTCGGTCTGTGGCCTTTGTGGATCATCGGTGGCGCGGTTTCCCTGGTGCTGGGGCTGGTCAGGCATCTGCTTCCCCTGATTCTGGTGGGCGGGGCTGCCATGGCCTGTGTATGGCTCTTTAAGAAGGGCATGGCGGACGGTAAGACGAGCTCCGGAGGCTTCACAGACTTTGTGAATTCCTTCAGGAAGGCCTGAAAAAGGCGCAGAAATAAACATCCCGATTCTCTTTTGAGAATCGGGATTCTGTGATTAATCCAGAAATTCCTCGCGAAGCTGCACGCCAAAGTCCCTGGCGATGGCTCTGAGACTGTCGTCCTCGATGGTCTGCAGTTCCTTCAGGCCCGTGGAGTGGGCCAGGATCCAGATCTGCGCGGACTTCTCGATGGTGTGCATGAGACCGAAGGTGATGTCAAAGTCGGGGCCGGACACGAACAGGCCGTGCTGTGCCCAGACGGCGGCATCGAAGGTCTTCATCTTTTCGCAGGTGGCAAGAGCAATGTCTGCACCGCCCGGCACCATCCACGGCACGACGCCGACACCGCCGGGGAAGACCACGGGGCACTCGGTGGCACTCTTCCACAGGGCCCTGGAGAAATCGCGGTCCGTCAGGGGCAGCACATAGGTCATGGCAATCAGGTTGGCGGGATGGGCGTGGTAGATGACGCGGCAGGCACCGTTCGTGGCGGCGACGCGCACGGAGTGGTTCATGAAGTGGCTCGGGAATTCGCTGGTGGGGCGGCCACCGTTCACCAGGCCCCAGCGGATGCGGTAGCACTGGCCCTTGTCATCGATCTCCACGACGCACAGGGAATCCTCGGGGTCCAGTTCTACATTGCGGAAAAACTTTCCGGAACCGGTGGAGATGAAATAGCTGCCGGCGAGATTTGCGCCGGTGACGCCCATGTCCACCCAGGGGCGGGGCTCGGCGTCAAAGAAGGGCTTCATGGAGGCCACTTCCTCGTCGGTGAGGCGGTAGGTCAGGTTGCCGCCGTTGCGCTCGTGCCAGCCCTGGTTCCATCCGTCGGAACACATCCGGATGTAGCGTTTCATGATGTCAAGATCCAGCATGCCCATAAGAAACAGCTCCTTTGTAAAGAGTAAAGATTAGGTAATATTGGGGAATAAACAGAGAACCCAATGTTCATGAGAAAAACTGAAAGAGAGGAAGATTTACCCGCGCTTTGTGTATTCCACCACGTCGCAGGAGCGGGCAAGGCAGTCACGGAAGGACTGCAGGGAGGGGAACACGCCGCAGGCGATCATCTGGGCGCCCAGATTGCCAAGGGCGGTGCCCTCCGTGGGGCCTGCGAGGACGGGAAGACCCGTCAGGTCGGCCGTCAGCTGGTTGAGGGTCACGTTCTGGCTGCCCCCGCCCACGATATTGATGGACGTGAACTCCCGCCCGATGATCTTCTGAAGATCCCCGATCGCCTGCCTGTAGCACCTGGCAAGGCCCACCGTCACAGCCCGGCAGAGATCGCCGAAGTCCTTCGGCTCAGGGTATCCGTCAGATCGAAGCGCTGCTTTCACTTCCTCGGTCATGGACTGGGGAGAGAGGAAGCGGTTGTCGGAGGCGTCCACGAACCCTTCATAGGTGGATTTTGCGGCCAGTTCTGCCATCTCTGCATAGCTCAGGCGGTCCTGGTCCTCGTGGCGCAGGCACTGGAGCATCCACATGCCCATGATGTTCTTGAGGAAGCGGATGGAACCTCCCCAGCCGCCCTCGTTGGTGAAGCCGGCCTCACGCGCGGTATCTGTGAGGATCGGCTCAGAGAGCTCACAGCCCAGCAGGCTCCAAGTGCCGCTGGAGAGGAAGACGGAGCGGCTGTCGCGGGCGGGCACGGCCATGTAGGCGCTGCCGGTGTCATGGGTGGCGGGCAGGATGACGGAGGCCGTGTAGCCGATCTTCTCGGCCACATCCGCGCTGACTGTCCCGAGCAGTGTGCCCGGCATTACCATCTCGGTGTCAAAGAGCTTCTCCGGCATGTCCAGGGCCTGAATGACTTCCTTTGACCAGGTCCTGGTGACGGGGCTGCACATGGCGGTGGTGGAGGCGTTGGTCCACTCGTGCTTTTTGATCCCGGTCAGGACATAGGAAAGATACTCCGGCATCAGAAGGAAATCGTCGGCAGCATCCAGGAGAAAAGCGGACTGGGGGTCTGCCTTGATGGATGCAAACTGATAGACCGTGTTGAAGGGCTGCTTTGCGATGCCGGTGAGCCGGAAAAGGTCCGGGAAGGACAGCGTCTTTTCCAGTGCTTCGTCCGCACCGTCGGTCCTGTGGTCCCGGTAGGCGACGGCCTGGCCGAGGACCTGCCCGTCAGACTTCAGCATCACATAGTCGACGCCCCAGGTGTCGATGCCGATGTAGTCCGGCCGAAGCCCCTGCTCGGCTGCAGCGCGAAGGCCGGCGATGACATGGCTTTCCAGGCTCTCAAGGTCCCAGCACAGATGGTCACCCTTTTGCACCATACCGTTTGAAAAGCGGTAGACTTCCCTGGTGACGATTCTGCCATCCTCTATATATCCCACGATATGGCGCCCGCCGGAGGCACCGATATCGATGGCGAGAAAACGCTGCATTGTCCATCTCTCCTCATATATTGTACGGGCTGCCATATCTCCTGAAAGCAGACTGCCGACAGGGAAAGGTACGGCCCGGAAAGGATCTTGAATGCATTATAGGACGGGAAATCCCCTGTGGTCAAGGTCCGAAGTTGACACGATATCCGGGAAACCATACAATGCATGCGGAAATCGGACCATCACTGCCCGCGCAGAGCGGGCGACACATGCGAAAAAGCCAAAAGGAGAAAAACCAACATGATGCGGCATACCACCCGCGCGCGGGAGCCTGTCACCGGACGTGGCGGGCGCAGATCCAGTGCGCTTCGAAATGCTGTAATCCTGATTCTGATCCTTGCCCTGATCGTCCTTGGCGCGGTGGCGTTTCCGTCCCTGCAATTGAGGAGCGAGACAAAGGAACTGATCAGCATGCGCCTTCTGACAGAGTGTGATACGGCCGTGCAGAAGGTCCAGCGCCTCAGCCGTACGGCCTCCACCACATCGGCATCGACCCTGCAGGAGATCCGCAGCTGCATCTATGCCATGGATGTGCTCTGCCAGACCTATGCAGGGCTCACCGGAGAGCAGCTGATCCCATCATCCTATTTTACGACACTCTATACCCAGCTCAGCAGCTATTCCTCCCAGATGATTGCGGGCTCGGACACGGGGACGCTGCAGACAGCCATCTCCGGCAGCGTCCAGGAGCTCTATGTACTCTGCCAGCAGCTGAACTGAAAGACATGAAAAGCTACACGGGCGGAATCAAAGCATGAGAATTTCATGAAAACCGCCCGAAAATGGGAATCTGCATGCAACAAACAGGGCCGATCTTCCGTCTTATGTGATGGCGGCCCTGTTTTTCTGAGGGTACGCTTCCGGGAAAAGACAAGGAGTGGTTTTATGAAGACAATCCGCACGAATCTTTTGTGTATTCTGGCTCTGGCACTTCTCCTGCCCGTACTGTCCCTGGCAGATACGGCAGTGTTTTTTGAAAATCAGGAATCAGACTATTCTTCGCTGCACGTCGCCGACATGACGCGTGTGGGTGATACCGTTTACATGCTGGTGGAGGACGATGCGCAGAGCAGCGGCCTGTATGCGTGGAAGGAAGGACAGGAAGCACCCGAAAAGGTGGGCGACAACATCTTTCTCGCCCAGTATGCAGGCAACATGGAGAACCTGAACGGCCAGGCGCAGGACGGCCAGGATCCGGCGCATGCCGTCGCCCGGATTTTTTCAGACGGTGAATCGCTCTACGCCCTGCATCCCCTGAGCGGTCTCATCTTCCGCATCAGCGTGGAAAACGGGCAGGCATCCTATGAGGACGTGTGTACGGTGTCGGACCTGTCCCTCGTATACAACCTGGACGGCAATGATTACGTATATCTCCCGGGCGAAGCACAGATCGCCGTATGCGGTGACGCGATCGTGTGGTCCAGCATCATCTGGAACGAAGAGGGCCAGAATATGCTGCTGACAAGGATCAGCCTGAGCGACGGCAAGGCAGAGCTGGTGCCCACCGAGACGGCGAATAGCAGCGACATGAACCGTACGGCCTGCAGCTACACCGCCGATGCCTTCCTCATGGCGGAGCGTGACTGGGAGCACGACTATGACAGCGAAACGGGCGAGTGGAAACCCTACCAGGTCTATGAGGTCAATCCCGTGACCGGGGAAAAGACGCTCTTCGGGGAAATCAAGAGCTCCAACGTGAGCGGCATGCGCTATGATCCGGAAAAGCACACCCTGTTCTATCTTGACGGCACGAAGATCATGGGCCTCAGGCGCGGGGAGGCGGCCGTGCAGTGGGGCTTTATCCCCTCCAGCATCTACACCTCCACCACAGAGGTCATCGGCGGCACCTTCCTCGCTGCCGACTGGAACGCCTGCTATCTGCGAAACCTCACAGAGAATTTCCGCACGGACAATGAGCTGACCACGTACGGTGTCTATCAGCGTGAGGCGTCAAGACAGTTCGCCAAGCAGTATCCGGACGTGCCTGTGTACACCTATGACGGGTCCCTGAACGGCAATGAGAATGTGCTTGAGACGATGCGCGCAGGCGATATCGACATCATCTCCATGAACATCGCCTATGGCTCCTATGAGACCTTCCGGGACAAGGGCTACTGTATGGATCTGTCAGGAAGCAAGGTGATCACAGACTACATCAGCAGGCTCTATGATCCCTTTAAGGCGGAGGCCGTGTATAAGGACAGAGTGGTGGCCATCCCCACCGGCGCTTATTCGAGCGGCTGGTATGCATTCAACGAGGCGCTGGAGAGCGTGGGCCTGTCCAGGGAGGATGTGCCCACCAATCTCGTGGACCTGAGCGAGTTTTTGAATGAGTGGAACGATGATTATGCCGAGGACCATCCGGACGTGGTGCCGATGATGCTCTATGGGAATTCCACCAGGCAGACGCTCGCCTATACCTACCTTGAAAAGTACCTGAAGGAATTTGATGCAACCGGAAAGGAGCTCCGCTTTGACACAGAGGAGTTCCGGACGGTCATGCAGGCCCTGGACTCGATCCGCTCGGACAACTATGAGCTGGAGATGCCGGAGGACGGGGACGACGAGGCATGGGAGTCCTTCTGGTCCCGCGGTGAGCTGCTGAGCCAGGATTACTCGGTGGTGGGCGACTGGTACCCATATGGAAACCGGGAAAATATGACCTTCATCCCCATGACGCTGACACCGGACACGGAATACCATGAGGGCGTGACGCTCAATATGGTGTTCATCAACCCCTGGAGCAAGCATCAGGATCTGGCGGTGGCCTATCTGGAGTGCCTGGTGGAGAGCATATTGGGCACCCAGGAAGAGTACACCATGTGCGCCGATATGACAGAGCCCCTGGAGAATCCGAGCTTCGATCGGATGGTGGAGAGCATCAATGAGTATATTGCTCAGCTCAGGGAAAACCTCGACACGGTCGAGGACGATGAACAGAAGGAGATCCTCGCCCAGCTTCTGGAGGAGGAGGAAAAGTATGCCGGGCAGATGGAACAGTACCGGTATACCATCTCCGAGGAAGCGCTGAAATACTACCAGGAGGAGATCGCGTCCCATATCTTTGTGGTGCACAGCAATTTCCTCTACAACTTCGATCCCAACGATCAGGCATCCAGTGAGATCCAGTCGCTGGTCTCCAGGCTGATGGACGGCCAGATTGAACTGGAACAGTTCATCCGGGAGGCGGACGGCAAGGTGCGCATGATGCAGTGGGAAAATGAGTAAGAAAGACAAGTGCGTTCAGGGGCCCCGTGAAAACGGGGCCCCATTGTGAGGGAGGCGGGAAAAGGTGTTTCGGAAAAAGAAGATCGTCTTTCTTCTGCTGCTGCCGGGCCTTCTGGGCCTTCTCGCCTTCTACGTGGTGCCCTTCTTTGGGGGTATCTACTTTTCTGTGATGGACGGCACATTCGAAAACCAGTTTGTGGGCATCGATAACTATGTACGGGTCTTTCAGAACAGAATGTTTCAGCTGGGGCTGAAAAACACCTGGACGCTGTCACTGATGTGCGCACCGACCATCTGGCTTTTGAGCTTTCTGCTTGCAGCCATGCTCAAGACGCTGAAGGAGCGCTCGACGACGTTCCGGAATCTTCTGCTCCTCCCGTATCTCATGCCGTCCTCCGCCATGCTGCTGATCTGGCTGATCATGTTTGACTACGGCGGCGTGTGGAACCGCCTGGCGGTGGCGCTGGGATATGAAAGAGTTCTGTGGCTCGAGGGGTCAGCGCTTCGCTTTCCCATTGTGCTCCTCTATGTATGGAAAAACCTCGGCTTTTCCATGGTGCTCTTCTCCTCTGCGCTCTCTGCGGTCCATCCGTCCCTCTATGAGTACGCATCCCTGGAGGGCGCCGGCTGGTGGACGCAGGCCTTCCGCATCACCCTGCCCCAGGTCTGGCCTACGGCCTTTCTGGTGTTCGTGCTGGCGTGGGTGAATGCCTTCAAGATCTTCAAGGAAGTATACTTTATCGGGGGCTCCTACCCGGCCGAGGAGATCTACACCCTTCAGCACTACATGAACAACAAGTTTTCCAGACTGGAATATCAGGATGTCACGTCGGCCGCCTACATGTTTGAGCTTGGCGTCATGGTGCTCTTTGCCATGATGTATCTCTCCAAGGCCGTACGCTCGCCGTCTGAAAGCTGACAGAGGTGTGTGAGTTCCGGTTGACACGTGGCTGAAACAGTACCGGAGAACTTGGAAGAGCGTTTAAGCAAACCGGGACGGACAGCGAGCGAAACCGAACGGACAAAAGCAAGGAATATGCTGCGATGAACGACAGAAAAAAACGCGGGCGAAGGCAGGTGCGCCCCGGGAGGGAAAGCAGGATCGGGTTTTCCGGGGGCATCAGCTATGTGCTGCTTCTGTGCCTCTGCCTTCTGATCATGGTGCCGATCCTCTTCACGTTTCTCTACTCGTTTTTCCCAAGAGGCGAGATGGAGGCATACCTGAAGCTTCGCGGGAACTATGACAAATCCGTCTGGCTGGACATTCTCTATGCACCCAGCCAGGTCTCACTCCGGCAGTATTACAAGATCCTCATCGAGAATCCGACGTACCTGAAGCTGTTTTGCAACTCTGCGATGTACACAGGGATGATCCTCCTCGGGCAGGCGGCAGTCATCCCGCTCACAGCCTACGCGCTCTCCAGGTTCATCTTCCGGGGGAGGGACACGCTCTTTTTCCTGATCCTCATCCTGATGATCCTGCCCTTTCAGGTGACGATGGCACCGTCGGTCATCATGCTCAAGTGGATGGGCCTTCTTGACACCGTCTGGGCGGTGGTGCTGCCGAGCTGCTTTTCGCCGTTTTATATTTTTCTTCTTCGCCAGTTCATGGTGACCCTGCCCAATGAGCTTCTCGAGGCTGGCATGGTGGACGGGGTGGGCCCCATCCGCGGGTTTGTCCATGTGGTGCTGCCGGTGTGCCGCCCCATCCTCGGCGCTGCCCTGGCCCTGTCCTTTGCGGACAACTGGAACATGGTGGAGCAGCCCCTGGTGTACCTGTCTGGAAAACCGGACCTGCAGCCCCTGTCAGTGATGTTCAATCAGATCTCCACGGACTCTGCGGACGTGGCCTTTGCTGGGGCGGCACTGTACATTCTTCCGGCCCTGTTTGTATACATGTTCTTCCAGGAGGATATCGTGGAGGGCATTCAGCTCAGCGAGCTGAAGTGACGGGAAGCGGGCTATAGAGCACAGGGAAAGGAACAACACATGAAACTCAAGAGAATCGCGGTCCGGGGGCTCATCATCCTGTGTGTCGTGGTGGCCGCATGCATGTTCTTTGCGCGCACGGTGGTGACGATCACCACGCCCAAGGTCCAGCTTGTGACGGCATCCCAGGGAAAGCTCGAGCAGAAGCTGCAGTTCCGGGCCAATCTGGTCTTCCCGGAGACCGTGGAGATCCAGGTGCCGGAGGCTGAAAAGCTGCATGTCACCATTGAGAAGGTGAAGGTGAAGCCCGGGCAGAAGGTCGAAAAGGGCGATGTGATCTATACCTGTCTTCTTCCCTCCTACGAGGAGGACATGAAAAAGCTCCAGGAGACCTATGAGGCGAAGAACAAGGAGCTTCTGGATCTGGACGTGGAAAACAAGGGGGCCTCCAAATCCAGCCGTCAGAATGACCTGTACAACGAGATGATCCATGCCCAGGAAGCTATGAATGAAAAGACCAATGCGGCCCGGAAGATTGCCATGGATGCGGGCATCACGCTGTATGGGCGTGTGAGCGGATGGCAGAAGCAGCTGAACGCAACGGGCGAGATCCCGGCTGAGGTGCAGAAAGCCGTGGATGAGACGGAGGCGGCCAGCCAGACTTATGAGGAAGCATATGAAGCCTTTTTTGCGATCCTCGAGGACCGGAAGCTCAAGGTGTCCACCGAAACCTTCCGGTACATCCGCTCCCGGGATGAGCTGCTGGAAACCATGGACGAGATCACGGGGCAGATGGTGGAGCTGAGCCTTCAGAGCGAGAAGCTCAAAAGCATCACGGCAGACCACGCAGGGTATGTCACGGATGTCCCGCTGCAGCCGGGCGATCCATATGACGGTGCGAAGGCGGCCTACACCATGACAAAGGAGGAGACGGGACCGCAGCTGCGCGTTCCCCTCGATACGGGCATGGACCGCACAATCGCGGACGGCACCAAGGCTGAGATCACCATTTCTGAGAGCCAGAAGGAGAAGACCACGGTGGAGAAGACGGAGGTGGGGAAGGACGGATCCAGATATCTGCTTCTCGAGATCCCGGAAAGCCTTCTCAAGGGAAGTGCCTCCGGACTGCAGACAGTGCTGCAGGGAGGCGGGTGTGATGTGAGCATCACCTACAAGGCCAAATCCAACACCACCCTCCTGCCGCCGAGTGCCGTGCGCAACGAGGGAGAAAATCAGAACTATGTGTACCTTGTCGAACGGAATTATGGCGGCTTCATGTCCTCAGGGGGACTCAAGGTGGTCAAGACCAGCGTGACGGTGCTGGACAGAAGCGACAGGGCGGTGTCCATCTCGGAGGATCTGTCGCACCAGCAGATCGCAGACCGGGAGGACCGGGCGCTGTCGGACGGTCAGACCGTCATGGAGTATGTACAGTGATGGCGAAAAAGATAAGAAAGACACACCACCGGGCAGGGCAAGGACCCGGGGCGCCGGATGAGGGCACAGATGCGGTACAAGAATAAAGTCGGCGGAAAAGTGTTCCTTCTGCTGGTGGCCTCGGGCATTCTCCTGTGGTGCATGCTGGCGGTGCGGGATATCCCGGATCATCTGCAGTATATCGTGCCGGCACCGAAAGTGCAGGTACAGACGGCAGACCCGGCCGCTGCACAAAGCCAGGATGTGAGCGGAGGAACAGACAGACAGCCAAACGCGGAGTTGCGCTCCTGGCAGGAAAGCCTTCAGGATATCTCGGAGGACTGGGAGGGCATCATCCGGAGCTGGTCCATGGACGGTGTCGTGGAGATGGCATCCTTTACGGATGGCAGTGGACGACAGACGGTACAGGGACGGCTCACGGCGCTGGGTACAGAAGGACAGGCGCTGAGGAATCTTCTCCCACGAAGCGGAAGGCTCATATACCCGGAGGAGATGGCGCGCGGGGAGCGTGTGATTCTTCTGGATGAACAGCTGGCCCTGAAGCTCTTTCGGATCTCAGAACCCCTGGACTTTGAGGTCGTGATCTCCGGGAAAAGCTTTCGGGTGGTCGGCATCTTGAGGCATGCGCTGCGCGTGGGGGACACGGCGGATTTCGGTGCATATATTCCTCTGACATGCGTATATCCCCTCGAGATCAACCTGGATGCAGTACAGGTGGAGGCGGTGCCCGTTGCGGGCAGCGGCGCGGCCGTCATGCTGCGCGCTGCGATGGAAAACTGGCAGATGGGCGGAACCTTCTATGATCTGACAAAGGAAAAGATGGGTGCGTGGCTGTGGCTGCGCGTGCTGCTGTTCCTCGCTGGCATGGTACTGATCGTCCGCTGCATCCGCCTGGAAAACCAGCTGGTCCTGAGCCTTATCGGACGGGGAAAGGAAAAGCTTCGGCGAAAGTACGCCGTGCGTCTTCTCCCTGAGTTTTTCCTGCAGGGGATTCTTCTGGCCGTGGGGTATGGCGTACTGGCCTTTGGGGCTGCAAGGCTCTTTCTCTTCATGCTGGAGCCGGTCTATATCTTCCCCGAATGGATCCCGGCGGTTCTGGTTGAATGGTCTGATATGCAGACGGCCTTCTGGACGGTCTGGAAGGGGTTTGCCAGGATGGTGGAGTACAGGACGCCGGAAATCATGCGGCTCAGGTTTGTGACGCTTTTAGTGGATGGGTTCTCGGCCCTCTCAGGTGTCCTGCTCGGGATGCTGTATGCAGCCTTCAGGACATCCTCGGAAAAGGTGGCCGCTTCTCTGCAGGCACTCTCCAGGACCGGCGTCGTCTACGAGACGGTTCGCACGGAGCGTGTTTCCGATTATGAGAGGTATGGGTATGCGCATCTGCCGGGGCGTGACGGGGAGATGGTGCGTGCCATCTCGGTGCCGTCCCTCATCGGGATGTTGAAGGTACCGCAGACAGAGGGAAGCTTCGTGCTGCAGGTGGAGGATCTGCTGGCAAAGGACAATCACCGGGCATGGAAAATCCGCTGCGACGGGAAGACGCTCCGCATGACGGAGACGGGTGCCGACTGGGATATGCACACGGATGTACAGACATTGACAGCGCTTCTGTTTTCACCGCTGTCGTTCCGGGATTTCCTGGAAACGTATGGCGGGGTGGAGCTGACGGTGCGCATGCCGCTCATGGATGCCTTGTTTGATCAGCAGGCAGGCGCGGTGCTGGAAGAGATTTAATTGTGTGATAACAGAAAAAAGAAGACCGAAGTCTGTTTAATACATGCGATTATCGAATGGAAATACGAAATATAGATGACACTATTGGCTCATATAAACACGAACGAATCCGCAAATAAAATACAAGTTCGTTCGTGTTTTAAATTTGAAGACAAAATGAAACAGAGAAATCTTTTCATAAATGCTTGACCGAAATCTGAAAGGAGAGTAGGATAGTCAAGCTGGCTCGCGAGGGACAGCGAATGAACCTTGAAAACGATATAGAACCGAAACGCAAAAAGAAAGACAGCAGATTCCGGAGAGCGAGAATCTTGGCAGCGAGGCAGGGGTTTCGAAAGAAACCGAAGCTAAGCTGAAAGGATAAGGATTGAACAGAAGAGTTTGATCCTGGCTCAGGACGAACGCTGGCGGCGTGCCTAACACATGCAAGTCGAGCGGGGATGCGGGACGGAAGGCTTCGGCCGGAAGATTCGTATTCTAGCGGCGGACGGGTGAGTAACGCGTGAGCAATC